>VGRQ01000078.1 GCA_016875315.1 Deltaproteobacteria bacterium
GGTTGGATGGCGGCGGTGGGGGTGGCGGCGGCGTGGTCGTGGTGGCGGCCGGGGCTCGGGCTCGCGGCCCCGAGCGCGCGGGCGGCGCTGCCGGGAGTGTTGGCGATTGCACTCGCGGGAGCTGGGATGTTTGCCTTCGCGGCCCCCTTCCGCACGGCCCTGTCGCGGGAGGTGGGCCGTCCACCGGCGGCGGTGGAGCCCCTCTGGCAGCTCAATCCTTGGCGAGGCGCGGATCTCGCGTCCTTCGTCGTCCCCGGCAGGCCGGACACTGGTGGTGCCATCGTCCGCGAGCACCCCAGCTACCTGGGATACGCGACACTCGGCCTCGCGGCAGCCGGCGGGTGGAACCCGGCGATGCTGGCCGTGGCGGCGCTCGTCGCGGTGTCGCCGGGCGACGAGTTGTCGTTCGCCGGGGAACCGCTGGGTGTCGAGAACCCGGTCGCCCCCGTGTTCCACTCCTTCCCCGGGGGCGACCGCTTCCGTAACCACGCGCGATTGATGCTCCTCGGCCAACTGGTGCTGGTCGGGCTCGCCAGCCGGGGCGCGGCTCGCTGGCGCTGGGCGGGCATGCTGGTGGTGGCGGAGGCGGTCCTGCTGTCGCCGGCGCGGGTGAGCGTGACGCCGGTGGAGGCGCCGGGGGTGTACGACACGTTGCCAGCGGGCGAGGCGACGCTGCGAATCGTGGGCGAGAAGAACCCGCAGAAGCCATTCTTCGACCAGCGCTTTCATGGGCGGAAGCTCGCCAACAATCCCAACCGTCCCGAGCCGGGGCCGCTGCGGGCAGGGGAGGTGCTGGTGGTGTTCGACGGCGAGGGCGTGGGCCGCGTGGTCGCGGGCGAAAGTCTTAACCCTTGACCTCCGGCACCTTTTTCCTTTTTTCTAGCGCACGCCGAGTTCCGCGAGGAGCACCTGCGCGCGCTCCACCTCGTCGAGCATCCACAGCAGGTAGCGAACGTCCACGTGGATCGACCGCGTGAGAGCGGGGTCGTAGCGCCAGTCGGCGGCTACCGCTTCCCAGTTGCGGTCGAAGACGAGGCCCACGATGTCGCCGTGGGCGTTGAGGGTGGGCGAGCCGGAGTTGCCGTTGGTGTTGTCGACGGTGGTGAGGAAGTTCACGGGCACGTCGCCGAGCGTGGGGTCGGACCAGCGGCTCCGCGGCGCGGCGGGCACCTCCTCGAGCACGCGCAGGGGGGCGTCGAAGGGGCTCTCGCGCACCTTCCGGGCCATGCCGCCGAGCGTCGTCTGCGGCAGGTACACGGCGGCGTCTTCCGGCGCGTAGCCCTCTACCTTGCCGAAGGAGAGGCGGAGGGTGCCGTTCGCCTCGGGGTACACCGCCCCGGGGTGCATCTTCAGCATCGCCTCCATGTAGGCGGGGCGCAGCCGCGCCAGGGCCCCGTCACGCACCCGCTTCTCGGCGCGCACGCCCCGGTGCCAGCCGTCGAGCGCCACCGCGAGCCGGATCCAGGGGTCGGCGGCCCGCTCGAAGTCAGGCTGCTTCTGGTCGAGCAGTCGGAGGCGCGCGTCGACGGTGGCGAGCGCGGTGGCCGCGTAGAGCTCGTCGACCACGTTCTGGATGCTGCCCGACTTGGCCAGCCAGGCGTCGAGCGGCGGGATGCGCTGGCCCTCGGGCAGGGCCTGCGACTGCTGGAGCAGCTCCTTCATCAGCGCCCGGTCCGAGGGCAGGTCGAGGATGCGGTCGTAGGAGCGGAAACGGTCCGCGATGTCGGAGCGGTCGCGGGCCTGGAAGCCGGGGTCGCGCGACGCGTCGGGAAACTGCTGCTCGAAGGCGAGGCGGTAGGCGGTGACCGCCGTGTTGAGCAACAGCGGCGTCTGCACCAGCGCGCTGTACACGCGGTCGCGCCGCCAGTAGGCCAGGTCGTCCGCTACCACCTTCCGCAGCTCCGCCAGCGCCGCGCCGTAGGGCGCGCGCCGGGGATCGGCGGCGATCCATGCCTGCAGTTCCGCCTGCTGCACCTCCTTGGCGCTCACGATGTCGGAGCGGCCGAAGTTGTCGATCATGCCGGCGAAGTTCTTTCGCGCGTTGGCGTAGCGGAAGAGGCTCGGCCCCAGGCGAATCGCGCTCTCCTTGCTCGCGGCTGCCGCTCGCTCGGCCACGGCGCCGAGAGCAGAGAACAGGTCGCGACCCGAGGGGTACCGGACCTCCGCGGCATGGCGCGCCTCGTCGGCGGTGCGCCAGCGGTAGGTGGCCGCCGGGAAGCCTGCGATCATCACGAACTCGCCGGGGCGCGCGCCGCCCGGCGCGAGGCGCAGGTGGTGCGGGGGCGTGTAGGGCACGTTCTCGTCGGCGAACGCGGCGCTGCTGCCGTCGGGGGCCGACCACGCTCTCAGCATCGCGAAGTCGCCGCAGTGCCGCGGCCACTGCCAGTTGTCCACGTCGCCGCCGAAGGCGTAGACCGTCTCCGGGGGCGCGTACACCACGCGCAGATCGCGCAGCTCGCGCCGGGTGACGAGCCGCCACTCGCGGCCCTCGTAGATCGGCACCACCTGGCACCGCGGCCGCGAGGGCTGCTTCTCGCAAGCGGCCACGATCGCGCTCACGTTCTTCTGGATCGCCTCCACCCGGTTGCGGTCGTCGAGGGCGGTCGGGAGCTTGCCGAGCACCCTGGCCGTCACGTCGTCGATGCGCTCGGTGACCCACGCGCGAGCGGCTGGGCCGGCAGGCAGCTCCTTGCGACGGTCGGTCGCGAGGTAACCCTCGAGCCGGTAGTCGTGGTTCGCGGTGGAGGCGCTCTCCAGGTAGTCGCTGACGCAGTGGCCGTTGGTGAGGATGAGGCCGTCGGCCGACACGAAGGAGGCGGTGCAGTGCCCGAGCGACACCACCGCGCCGAGGGTGGCGCCCGCCGGGTCGGCGAGGGTGGCCGCGTCGAGGCCGAGTCCCTGGCGGCGCAGGTCATCCCCCAGCGCCGGTACCTGCTCCGGCAACCACATCCCCTCGTCGGCGAGGGCCAGGGACAGGGCGAGCAGCATTACGACCTCCGCCGCGATGCTACCAGGAGTGGACCAGTCCTTTGCAGCCGGGGCGGGCTACCCGACCGCCAGCTCCAGCCGGCGCACCTTGCCGAGAAAGTCCTGGAGGCGATCGCCGCTGAGGGTCTCTTCCTTGAGCAGCGCCTCGGCCATCTCCTCGAGCACGTCGCGGTTCTGCTTTACCAGCGAGCGGGCGCGGTCCTGGGCGCCGTCGATGAGCTTGCGCACCTCGCCGTCGATCACCTTCTGGGTGTCGGCCGACACCTCGAAGTCGCGCGTGCGCCCGCCGAAACCGAAGGGGTTGCGACGCTCGCCGGCGAAGTTGATGGGGCCGAGCACCTCGCTCATTCCCAGCTCGGTGACCATGCGGCGCGCGATGTCGCTGGCCTGCGCGATGTCGTTGGCGGCGCCGGTGTTGAAGTGGCCAAAGACCAGCTCCTCGGCGGCTCGCCCGCCAAAGGCGCTCACCATCATCGCCACGAGCTGCTCGCGGCTCTGGGTGAAACGTTCCTCGTCGGCCCGGTAGAGCGTGAAGCCCAGGGCGCCCGCGCCACGCGGGATGATGGTCACCTTCTGCACCGGCATGCCGCCGGGCGAGCCAGCGCTCACGATGGCGTGACCGGCCTCGTGGATGGCGGTGAGCCGGCGCTCGTCGTCGCTGAGGCGACGGCTGCGACGCTCGAGGCCGAGGGCGAGGCGCTCCACCGCGTCTTCGATCTCGAGCTGGCCCACGGCTTCCTTGTCGCGACGCACCGCGAGCAGGGCGGCCTCGTTGAGCGCGGTGGCGAGGTCGGCGCCGACGAAGCCCGGGGTGAGCTGCGCGATGCGCTTGAGGTCGACATCGGTGGCGAGCTTGATCTTCGAGGCGTGGACCTTGAGGATCGCCTCGCGCCCCCGCACGTCGGGACGGTCGACCAGCACCTGCCGGTCGAAGCGCCCCGGCCGCAAGAGTGCCGCGTCGAGCGTGTCGGGCCGGTTGGTGGCGGCCATGAGGATGATGCCCTTGCGGCCGTCGAAGCCGTCCATCTCGACCAGGAGCTGGTTGAGCGTCTGGTCGCGCTCGCCCTCGCCGCCGCCGGGCATGCCCGCCACGCGGGCCTTGCCGATGGCGTCGATCTCGTCGATGAACACGATGCAGGGCGCCCGCTCGCCCGCCTGTTTGAAGAGATCGCGCACCCGCGCCGCGCCCACCCCCACGTAGAGCTCCATGAAGTCGGAGCCACTGATGGAGAAGAAGGGCACCCCCGCCTCGCCCGCCACGGCGCGCGCGAGGAGGGTCTTGCCGGTGCCGGGCGGGCCCACCAGCAGCACTCCCTTGGGGATCTTGCCGCCGAGGCGCGTGAACCGGTCGGGGGTCTTGAGGAACTGCACCAGCTCGTTGAGCTCCTCCTCGGCCTCGTCGATGCCGGCCACGTCTTTGAAGGTGACGCCGGTGCCCTCCTCGGGCGCCAGCTTGGCCTGGCTACGCGCGATGCGGGCCGCGTTGGGCTCGCCGCCGCCGCCGCGACCGAGGCTGGTGAACAGCATCACGCTCGCGATGACGGCGAGGAGCGCGAGGGGCATGTACGACTCGCAGCCGTCGGGCTGGGTGGCGCCGTAGGTGACGCCCTTGGCCTTCAGCGCGTCGACGAGGGCGAGGTCGCCGGGGACCGACACGGTGCGGACGAAGCGCGCCTGGGCGTTGGCGTCGTCGCCCGGGCGCTTGCCCTGCACCTTGTTGCCGGAGAAGGTGACCTCCACCACCTCGCCCTTCTCCACCATCGCGACGAACTCGGTCTGCGATACGGTTGGGATCGCGTAGGTTTCCCACGCGTAGGCGCCGAGCAGCAAGACGCCGATGATCGAGAGGATGATGAGGATGTTTGCGACGGTCGAGCGCACGGGCAACGGCTATGCACGGCGGCGTCGGCGGACAAGCAATGCCGCCGAGGCCGTGACCCATGCCGACATCGCCGTGCCCGCGGCGGCCGCCTGGCAGCCACCGGATTCCGCCCCGGTGTCGTTGGCCGCCGCCGCGGAGGCCACGTCGTCGCGCGCCGGTTGGAAGGCGCAGGCGCCGTTCTCGGCGTCGAGGCCGCCCTCGTCGGTGGCGTTGCCCTCGTCGACGATCCCGTCGCAATCGTTGTCGTAGCCGTCGCAGTACTCGCGCGCGCCGACGAACACCCAGGGATCGTCATCGTCGCAGTCGTTCTGGGTGGTGTCGACCTCGACATCGAGGAAGCCGTCGCCGTCGTCGTCGATCGCCGGGCCGCCCTCGTCGATGGTGCCGTCGCAGTCGTTGTCGATGCCGTCGAGGATCTCGCTGGCGCCGGGGAGCACGAGCGGGTTGGTGTCGTCGCAGTCGCCGTCGCGCTCCGAGAGCGAGTCGTTGTCGTCGTCGGCACGCTCGGTGTGATCGTCGGCCCAGCCGTCGCAGTCGTCGTCGATGCCGTTGGGGATCTCGGTCGCCCCCGGGTACACGTCCGCGTTGGCGTCGTTGCAGTCCTGCGCGCCGCAGAGCGAGCCGCTCTCGTTGCAGCCATCGCCGTCGTCGTCGGTGTCGATGGGGTTGGCGGCCTCGTCGATGGCGCCATCACAGTCGTCGTCGATCGGCGTCTCCAACTCGGGGTCGACCGCCTCGGCCTTCGAGGGGTTCACGTTGGGGTCAGTGTCGTCGCAGTCGCCGCCGCAGGGGGTGAAGCCGTCGCCGTCGGCGTCCCAGTTGGTGCTCTCGCTGGAGAAGCCGTCGCCGTCGAACGACCAGGTGCTGTCGGCGCTCTGCGCGCAGTCGTTGCCGATGATCTCGACGGTGTCGGCGGTGAGCAGGTCGGAGTTGCCCACGAAGCTGAGCACTCCGCGCTCGGGCGTGGGCTCGCCGTCGGTGTAGGCGGCCGGGGTCCAGCCCACGTCGACCTCCTCGGCCTCTCCCGGCAACACGTAGAGCGGCGGCAGCGTGAGGCTCGCCATCGACGTGGTTTCCGAGAGGGTGATCGCCGACACCGTGAGCGTGACGATGCCGCAGTTCTGCACGTTGAAGGTGCTGGGAAAATCGCCACCGGCGGCGCGCTTGCCGTAGTCGCGGAAGCTCGGCCAGACGAACCCGCAGGCGTAGCGAGAGAGGCCGCGCAGTTGCACGCGCCACACGCCCCACTCGCTGCCGTCGGGGTCGCTGGGGAGTGGCAACTTCTCCTGGGTTTGCGTGTCGTTCGACCAGATGGTGAGGATGCCCTCGTAGTAGCCCTCCACGGTGGGGGCAAAAATCACGTTGAGGGGGAAGGTGTCGGCATCGGAGTTCGGGTCGTAGCCCTCGAGATCGAGGCAGTCGGCCACGTCGTCGCCGTTGCTGTCGCACAGCTCGTTGGCCCAGTAGCTGTCGTCGACGATGAACGCCGGCTGCTCGGCACCCTCGGGCACGCTGATGTCTTCTGCCACCACCTCGAAGATCCGGGCCGCGCCGTCGGCACGGGAAAACAGCGGCACGGTGAAGGGCTGCCGGTCGCCCGGCGGGAGCGCGCCGGCGTCGACGTAGGCGAAGCTATCGACCACGCGCTCCTGCGGGATCGAGGTGTAGTCGGGCCCGTCGCAGGCCACGAGCGCGAGCGTCAACATGGGGGCGCAGCATACGCCCCAGGTGCCCCGGGAAGCAAGGTGCGGCCTCATCCTCGCCGCGCCACCTGGTCGAGGGTGTCCTTGGTCTTTCGGTAGAGGAACCGGGCCTGTTGCCAGTTGTCGCCGATGCACACCACGCCGAGTTTCCCGAACTCCGAGAGCGCGCCGATGAGGTGGAAGACCACGCCGCGCTCCGAGGAGGAGTGGAAGTGCAGCTCGTGCTCCACCGCGATGTCGACGAGGTCGCTCGGGCCGATGCCCTTGTAGGCGTCGGAGCGCAGCGAGTCGGAAGCGTAGTAGTACTTGGGACGGCCGGTCTGGCTGTAGAAGAGGCCGTCCTCAGGGTTGTAGGCGCCGTCGGTCAGGAAGCGCAGCGTGAGGAAGGGGTGCGTGGTGCCACCCTTTCGCAGGTTCACCTCGATCGCGTAGTGTTTCCAGGCATCGTCTTCCTTGATCGAGACGAAGTCGGTGGCGAAGCGGCCGATCACCCCCTTCTGGGCAAGCACGCGGGCGATGGACAGGCCCGCGTCTTGCACCGGGAGCCGGTACTCGTCGTCGGCGGGGAAGGTGCAGCCGAGGAACACCTGCCCGCTCGGGCCGCCGAGCACCTGGTCGTGGGTGCTGATGGGCATGGCCATGCCGGCCGCGTTGACCCGGTTCTGCGATGACGGCGAGCGCTTCTCGGCCCCCTCGACGAAGGACTCCACCACGCCCTGCATCTCGCGGAACTTGGCGTGGTAGCGCTCCCAGTGCTCCCCGGGCGCCTCGAAGCGCAAGTTGACGAGGTTGTCGCCGATCCACCGTCGTAAGTCGGCGCCCGACTTGCCCTCGGCGCCCTCGTAGTAGAAGAGCGCATTGCCCTCGCCGGAGAAGCCGTCGTTGAGCTTCACCACCGATCGGCGGGCAGCGGGGTTGCGCTCCTTCAGGGTGGCGAGGGCCTCGGTGATGTCGGCGCCGTCGCGCAAGTCTTCGAAGCCGTCGGGGAAGAGCACGCCGGCCTCGCGGAAGACCTTGCGGCAGCCGGACTTCGTCCCGAGGTTGTAGAGGGCGGGGTCGTTGGCGTAGAGCGGGATGCCGAGCTGCACCGCCAGCGTGCGCTCGAGCGGCGAGGTGTTGAAGCACACGAGGTGCGCGCGCTCCACGTCGGGAATGGCGGCCTTCAGACGCTCCACCAGCCGCGGGCGGGCGAGGATCTTCGCGGTGAGCGGGAGCTTGGACGCGTCGGAGCAGTGCAGGAGCAAGAGCCGCTCGCGCGCGTGCGAGGAGGGAACGCCGGTGAGCAGGTGGAGGAAGTAGTCCACCACGGTGGGGTCGAGCTGCTGGCTGGTGACGAAGACCACGCGCGTGCGCGGGCGTCGCAGCAGCATCAGCATGTAGAGCATGCGCTCCTCGTAGTGGTGGACCCCGGTGACTTTCGCGAGTTCTTCCGGGTCGAGCGACAACGACGGGACGACGACCACCGTCTGCGGCTCGAGGCGACCCTTGGTCACCTGCGCGAACAGCGGCGCCAGCTTCGCCTGGAGGCGGTGGAAGGCCTCGATCTCTTCGAGTGAGCCGGGGAGCATGCGCGCGGGAACGTAGCGCGCGGGTAGCCTAGCTGCGCGCGGGCACGCGACCGGCGGGGCCGGAGCGTACCGCGACGTCGACGAGGTACCGGCGCAGCGAGTCGGCTCCCTCGCGACGAGCGCGCTGGAAGTTGAGGCGGTCCAGGCGCTCGCGCAACGCGATGCTGACCGCCTCCTCCTCGTCGTCGCCGGCGGCGGGCGGCTACTCGAACAGGGCGGCGAGCTCGTCCGCGCTCAGCGCGCGGGCCAGGGCGTCCTCGTCGAGCGCGGCACGCACGAGGTCGCGCTTGCGTTCCTGGAGGGCGAGGATGCGCTCCTCCACGGTGTCTTCCGCGACCAGGCGGACCGACACCACCGGGCGTGTCTGCCCGATGCGGTGTGCACGGTCGGTGGCCTGGTCTTCCACGGCGGGGTTCCACCAGGGGTCGAGGTGAAACACGTAGTCCGCGGCGGTGAGGTTGAGCCCGGTGCCGCCCGCCTTGAGCGAGAGCAAGAACACCGGCGGACCCTCGTCGGCGTTGAAGGCGTTGACTACGGCGGCGCGATCCCGCGTGCTGCCGTCGAGGCGCACGTGCGACCAGCCGCGCGCGGCGAGCGCGGGCTCCACGAGGTCGAGCATGCTCGTCCACTGGGAGAACACCAGCGCCCGGTGGCCCTCGGCCACCACCTCGTCGAGCGTCTCCAGCAATAGCTCCAGCTTAGAGGAACTCGTGGCCTCAGAGCCGGGTAGTAGCCCGGGGTGGCAGGCGGCTTGCCGCATGCGCAACAGAACCTCCAGCACCTGGAGGAAACCCTTGCCGCCGGCGAGCGCGCGGCGGGCGTCGGCCGAGGAGAGCGTACGCACCGAGTCGTAGAGTCCGCGCTCGCTCTCGGTCAGCGCGCAGCGCATCACCAGCGTGGTGCGCGGCGGCAACTCCGGCGCCACCTGCTGCTTGGTGCGACGCAGGACGAACGGCCGGATGCGACGGCGGAGGCCGTCCCGCGCCGCCCGCTGGCCGTTCTCGATGGGCGTGGCGAAGCGGTCGCGAAAGCTGCGGCGGCTGCCGAGGAGCCCGGGATTAGCCACCTGCATCGCCGACCAGAGCTCGTCGAGACGGTTCTCCACCGGCGTGCCGCTCACGCACAGGCGCAGGTCGGCGGCGACCTTCCGGGCGGCCATGGCCACCTGCGACTCGGGGTTCTTGATGGCCTGCGCCTCGTCGAAGATGGCGGTCGTCCAGCGCACGCCGGCGAGCAACTCCGCGTCGAGCCGCAGCGTGCCCCAGGTGGTGAGCACGAGGTCGGCCTGGTCGAGCTTGCGCCCGGGACCGTGGTACACGAGGCGCTGGAGGTCGGGTCGGAATCTCTCCGCCTCGGCCGCCCAGTTGTGGAGCACGCTGGTGGGGGCGACGACCAGGTGGCGCCCCGTGGGGAGCGACGCGAGGCACTGCACGGTCTTGCCGAGGCCCATGTCGTCGGCGAGTAGGCCGCCCATTCCGACGCTGCGCAGCCAGGCGATCCAGTCCACGCCTCGCTGCTGGTAGGCGCGCAGCACGCCGCGGAAGCCCCCGGGGAGGGGCGCCGGCGGTATGGCGTCGAAGTCGCCGGCCAGCGCCCGCAGCCCGCGCATCGCGGCGGGTGGCTCCACGCCAAGCTCCTCCAGCGCCTGCAAGGCGAGCGGGGCCTGCGCCCGGGTGATCTTGCCGCCGCCCTCTTCCTCGGCGTCGAGCAACTCGGCGAGCACGGCGGCGTGCTCGTCGAGCCACTGGCGAGGGACGGGCCGCCAGCCCCCGGAGAGCAGGGGCAACAGCGGCGCGCGGTCGCGCCAGGCCTCCACGAGCGCGCGAGCATCGACGTCGCCGCTGAGCTGCACCCGGTAGTCGCCATCGCCCACGAGCGACACCTCGGGGTCGGTGGCGGCCTTCTGGATGCGAAAGCCGGGGGCACGGTCGAGGATCGCCTGCCGGGCGGGCGCGGGGAGTCCGTTCACCCAGAGCGCTGCCTGCGCGCCCTCGTTCTCGATGGGCACGCCCACGGGCACGCCGCTCTCCAGCAGGCGCCGCTCGGCGTCGCGGTCGCGAGTGGGGATCACCCGCGCGTCGAGTCGTCGCAGATCGCCGTGCTCCACCCTCGCGTACGCCGGGTCGCCGTACACCACCTGGGCGAGGGCGCGGAGGCGATGGCCGTCGGCGGTGACGTCCCACGAGAGGCGCGGCGCGTCGCGACGCGGCTCGGGGAGCCGCTGGGTGCGCACTTCGACGTCGACGAGCTTGCGCAGGTCGGGGAGGAACTCGGTGACCAGCCGCGCCGCCTCGCCGGGCGCGAAGCTCACCCCGTTGACGAGGCGCTGTCGCTGGCCCAGATCGAGCTTCGTCTCGCCGAGGGGGCGCAGGACCGCCCCCATGCGGACCACGCCGTTGACGAAGGCCTCGTCGATGCCGGGGCGCCGCACGAGGCGCACCTTCCACCCGTCGCCCTCGTCCACCACGATCGCGATGGGCGTGACCGGGGCGCCGTCGCACGTCACAGTCTCGCCGTCGAGGCGCACCGTCTCGCCGCGCAGCGCGGTGACGGCCTGCGCTGCGAGGCCGCGCGGGAGGTTGGGGCGGCCCCACTGGCCGGCGAGCACGCGGTTGAGCTCGGTGTCGACCGGGCGACGGGGGGCGCCGTCGGGCACCTCCCGGTCGAAGATCAGCCCCGACGCGTCGCGACGCAGCTTGTACGTAATGCCCCGCGCCGCCTGGGCCACGTGACCCTCGGCAAGCGCCACGGCGACGGCGGCCACGTGACCACAGGTGCCCTCGGCGCCACAGGTACACTCGTAGTCCTCGCCGCTCACCCACACGTCCACCGCGTCGGCCCGGCCCGGCACGCGCACCACGAAGTCCTCGGGCCCGTTGCGAGCCACGCCACCGGCGCGGGCGTAGCTGGCGCCTCGCTCGAAGAGCAGCGGGGGGCAGTTCTCACGCACGGTGGAGAGGAGCGACATGGCGGGGCGGCGGGCTAACTGGCGGGGCATGACGCGGACGCGGGTGTTGCTGCTGGTCACCGTGGGCCTGGGCCTCGCGATCGCGCTCCCGTTCCTCGCCGCGGCAGGCTGGCGCGCAGCCTACAAGGCCGGGAAGGCCGGGGCTTTCTCCGGGCGCGGTACCGTGGTGATGGTGGTGCTCGACAACGTGCGCGCCGACCACACCTCGCTCTGCGGCTACGCGCGACCCACCACGCCGAACCTCGAGGCGCTCGCGCGTGAAGGGGTTCACACCTGCCGGGCCTACGCGCCGGGCACCTGGACCTTGCCCTCCCACGCCTCCTACTTCACGGGCGTGCCGATGCTCGACCACGGGGCCCACGAGCTCCCGGTGGTCGACGCCGAACTGGCGAGCGCCTCCTACGCCCGGGGCACCGGCATCCCCATCCGGGGGCTCGACGACAAACTGCCCACGATCGCCGAGCAGATGGCCTCGCGCGGCTACCAGACGGCCATCGTGAGCGCGAACCCGGTGGTAGGCAAGGAGAGTGGGCTGGCGCGTGGGTTTCGGCACGGGGTTGTCTCGCCGAGCTTCGGGGCGCTGATGGACGAGCGGGTGGTGGGCGCGGTGGCCGACACCCTCCGCGACGATCTCGATCCCCTCGGCGGGCCGCTGTTCTTGTTCGTCAACCTGGCGGAGGCGCACCAGCCCTGGGCGGCCGTCCCCGAGGGCGTGGGCTGGGTGCCCGCCCGGGACACCCTGAAGTTCCACTCCAGCTCGGCCAACAACCCGTGGTACCACTTCCCTCCGCCGGAGGAACCATCGGCAGAGAGAGACGCATTCCTCGGCCACCTCACCGACGTGTACGACTACGGGATCTGGCGCGCCGACCGGAGCCTCGGCGCCGTGCTCGACCTGCTCCGGGCGCGCGGCTGGTGCGGGAGCGACTGCCGGGTGGTGGTGACCTCCGACCACGGCGAGCTGCTGGGCGAGCACGGCCTCATCGACCACGGCTTCTACCCGTGGGAGGGCAACGCGCGCGTGCCTCTGGTCGCGACCGGAACGCGCGAGGCAGCGATCGAGGAGCCCTTCCCCGGCACGCTCGTCCACGCCCTTGCCCTCGACGGCACGACAGCCGGCGCGCGCCCCGGGGTATCGCAGGCGGCCTTCGGCCAGGCTCACCGCGCCCGGGCCTCGGGCGGCCGCTTCTACGCGGAGAGAATGACTGCTGCCTGGGCGGGCACGGTGAAGTGGGTGTGGCAGGGGGCGCTCCTCGCCAAGTACGACCTCGCCGTCGACCCCGCCGAGACGCACCCCCTCCCGGCCGACGACGCCCCGCCGGCCTTCACCTCGCTGCGGGAACGCACCCGCGACTTCAGCGCTGGCCAGGGGGGCGACGACGCGCTCCGCGAGCAGCTCGAGGCGGCCGGCTACCTGGAGCCAGCCCCCCCCTGAGCTTGTCCCCGGGTGCGACCCTGATGTACACTGCCTCGCGCTAGGAGCGACAGGCATGGCCGTTTTCGCCTACGAGGGCAAGA
>VGRQ01000079.1 GCA_016875315.1 Deltaproteobacteria bacterium
GCGCTTCCCCGCTGCCACCGAGTACAGTTGCACGGTGCCGGGCGGCACCGCCGCCCTCGACGGCACCGCGCTCGAGGCCGCGGTGTCCTGGAGCTTCTCCACCGAGGCGCCGGCGCTCGAGCGGAGTTGGCCGCGCCACGGCGAGGAGGCCTGGGAGCTCGACAAGCCGATCGTGCTGCGCTTCAACCAGGCGGTCGAGCCCTCGGCGATCCAGCCCTTCCTCCGCCTCGCCACCGGCGCGGGGCAAGTGGTGGGGGTCACCGCGAGCGCCGCCGCTGGCGAGCACGCCGAGCCCGACACCGTCGAACTGGCCGCGAGACTGGAGCGCGACACCGCCTACACGCTCACCGTGGCGGCGGGGCTGCGCGGCGCCGAAGGGCCGATCGCGCTCGCGACCGACGCCGCGATCAGCTTCCACACCACGCCGCGCGCCGGAGTCGCCGAGTACGGCCCCCAGGGCGACGGCGGCGACACCGGTGTCGACCCCGAGTCCTCCATCCGCATCGTGTTCAACACGGAGATCGACGGCAAGAAAGCGGCCGAGAAAATCCAGATCTCGCCGGCCCCACCCGACGGCTGGCGCCCCGCCGAGTCCTACACCAGCCGCTACTGGTACTACAACCCGCGTTTAAAGCCGAGAACCACATACACGGTCACCGTCAAGGCCGGCGTGGAAGACATCCACGGGCAAAAGACCGCCGACGACTACACCTGGAGCTTCACCACCGGCGACCTCGAGCCCCTGCTCGACGCCCCGTGGGCCGCCTCGCAGCTCTATCCCGCCAACAACCCGCCGACCGTCCCCGTGCGCTTCCGCAACGTGTCGCGCGTGGAGGCCGAGTTCGAGCGCATCGACCCGGCCCTGATCCTAGGCGGACGAGTCGAGTTCCGCGACCTGCTCGACGACGAGGGCGGGCGGCGCGTGGCCGTCGAGTCTCCCGCCGAGCGCAACGTGCTCCACCGCGCGATGCTCTCGATGGCGCCGGAGCTAGACGGCGGGCACGGCATCGTGCGGCTCAGCACCTGGTCGCCCGAGGTGCTCGGCTGGGAGGGTCTCCCCGAACGGCGCACCGCCATCTTCCAGGTCACCGACCTCGGCGCCAACCTCAAGCTCACACCCGACGGCGCCACCGTGTGGGTCACCCGCCTCGCCGACGGCGCGCCCGTCCCCGGCGCCGCCGTGGAGCTGTGGCGCTCGGGAAGAAAACTCTGGTCGGGCACCGCCGATAATGACGGCGTGGCGCTCGCCCGTGGCGACTTCATCGCCGACGGCGAGTACGAATGGGGCGGCGACGAGGTGCTCGCCGCCGTCCGCAACGGGACCGACCTCGCCATCGTGGGCCATCAGACCCGCGAGGGGCTCGAGCCATGGCGCGCGGGCGCCTGGGCTGCCTTCGATGCCGACGGGCGCCAGGTAGAGATCGTGGCCTTCACCGACCGCGGCGTCTACCGCCCCGGCGACACCGCCCACGTGGCGGTCACCGCGCGCGTGGCCGACATGCAGGGCCTCGGCGCCGCGGGGGGCGCCGTTTCCTGGTCGGTCAGCGACCCCGACGGCGCCGCTGCCGCGAGCGGCACGTGTACGCTGAGCGCCGGCGGCACCTGCACCTTCGATGTCGAGACCCCGGCCGATGCCCGTCTCGGAGACTGGTCGGTCCAGCTCGAGGGGGACGACGGTGCGAGCAGGGCGTCGGTGTCGATCCCGGTTCGCGCCTACCGGGCACCGGCCTTCCGGGTCGACGTGGCCGGCCCGGAGCGCCTCGTAGCGGGCGAGACGCTGAGCGCGAAGGCCGACGCGCGCTACCTGTTCGGCGCGCCGATGAAGGGGGCGAAGGCGAAGTGGTCGGTGCGGCGCGCGGTACGGCAGCCGAAGTTCGCCGACTTCGACGGATACCACTTCGCCGTCCTGCCCACCGACGACCTGTGGTCGGCGCCGGCAGCGGTGGAAGACGCCGTGTCGAGCGGCAACGCCGTGGTCGATGCCGACGGCCAATTCACCGTGTCGCAAGTGCTCCCGGTCGACCAAGTGTCGCGACCGTACACCTATCTAATCGAGGCCACCGTGACCGACACGGATCGGCAACAAGTGAGTGGACGGGCCACCGTCGAGGTCGACAGCGCCAGCGTCTACCCCGCGGTGAAGCCGGAGGGGTGGCTGGCCGAGGCGAACAAGCCCACGCGCGTGCTGGTGACGGCGGTGAGCCCCGAGGGCAAGCTCGTCCCGCGAGCCAACGTCCGCACCACCCTCCTCCGCCGCACCTGGGACAACATCCGCGAGCGGGGCGTGGATGGCACCTGGCGCTGGGTCACCAACAAGAAAGACGAGGTCGTCACCACGGGCACGGTGAGCGCGGGCGTCGGGTCCTCGTGGTCATTCACGCCCGAGGCCGGCGGCTACTACATCGTCCGGGCCGAGTGTACCGACAAGAGCGGCCGCGGCGCCACGGCAGAGGCCGGGATCTGGGTCTTCGGCGGCGACGTGAGCTGGGCGCGATCCGACGACCACCAGCTCGAGCTCGTCCCCGACCGCCTGCGCTACGAGCCGGGCGACACGGCGCGCATCCTCGTGAAGGGGCCGAAGCGCGGCCTGCGCGCCCTGGTCACCGTGGAGCGCGAGGGCATCTGGTCGCGACGCGTCGTCACCCTGGACTCCACCTCCGCCACCCTCACCGTGCCCATCACCGACGAGATGGCGCCCAACGCCTTCGTGAGCGTGGTGGCCGCCGAGGGCGCACCGCCCGCCGACAAGCCCGGCGCCGGCGTTCCCGGCGTGTGGTACGGCCTCGTCAACCTCGCCGTGAGCCCCGACGCCCAGCGCGTCGACGTGGAGCTGAGCACCGACAAGGGGAGCTACCAGCCGCGCGACGAGGTGACGGTCACGGTGACGGCGAGCCGAGAGGACAAGCCGCTCGCCGACGCGCACGTGGTTCTCTGGGCCGTCGACTACGGCGTGCTCTCGCTCACCGCCTACGAGACCCCCGACCTTCACCAGCGCTTCTACACCCCCCGCGACCTCGGCGTGATCACCGCCGACAACCGCGTGTCGGTGTACGACCGTGCACTCCGGCTCGCCAAGGGGGCCGAGATCGGCGGCGGCGGCGGCGGCGACCCGGCGACGCGATCAAACTTTGTGACCACCCCGCTCTGGGAAGGCACCCTCCGCACCGGCGCCGATGGCACGCTCACCCATCGTTTCCCGCTCCCCGACAACCTCACCACCTTCAGGGTGATGGCCGTCGTCGACGACGGCCGCGCAGGCTTCGGGAAGGACGAGGCCGAGCTGCGCGTCAACCGCCCGCTCATCGCCCGCCCGGCCTTGCCGCGTTTCTTCCGCGGCGGCGACCGCGCGCTCGCCGGCGTCGTGTTGCACAACAACACGCCCACGCCGCTCGACGTGGCGGTGAACGCCACCGTCGAGGGCGCGACCCTCCGCGGGGCCCCGCGCACCGTGCGGGTCGAACCCGACGCGGCCACCGAAGTGCCCTTCGCGCTCACCGACTTCACCGGCGAGCGAGTGTCGTTCCACTTCGACGCCGAGGCGGGCGACCACGCCGACGCCGTGGATCTGGCCGTGCCCGTGGCCTACGCCCGCCCCACCGAGGTGGTGGCCAGCGCGGGCAGCACCACGGGGAGCACCACCGTCGACGTGCTGGTGCCCGAGGACGTGCTGCGGGAGTCGGGGGGGCTCGACGTGCAGGTGAGCGCGTCGTCGCTCGTCGGTATCGGGAGGTCGATCGACTACGTGATCGACTACCCGCACGGTTGCCTCGAGCAGACGGTCAGCCGCGCCCGGGTGGCGCTCCTCGCCGGGCGGGTGCGCGACCAGGCCGGCATCTCGCGGAGCGCCGCCGACCTGGTCGCCCTCTCGCAGGCCGGGCTGGCGAAGCTCGCCGACTTCCGCACCTACTCGGGGGGCTACGCCTACTGGCCGGGCGGCTACCGACCCGACCCGCTCGCCACAGCCTACGCGCTGGAGTTCCTCGCCGAGGCCAAGCGCGCCGGGCTCGAGATCGACGCCGAGGCCCAGAAGGGCGCGGTGACGATCCTGCGGGAGGTCCTGGCCGGCAAGCACCTGCCGACCTGGATCGGGGAGGAAGGCGCGCACGCAATCCAGGCGCGCGCCGCCCTGTCCCTGGCCCGGGCAGGACAGCCCGACCCGGCCTTCAACAATCGCCTCCTCGGCGACGCCGCCGGGCGCACCGCGCTCACCCGGGCGCAGCTGCTCGAGACGGTCGCCCGCACCAACGTGCGCGACCCCCGCGTGGTCTCGCTGCAGCGCGATCTCGAGGCCTCGCTCCACGTCGAGGCCACCACCGCCGCGCTGGTCGATCCCGACCGCGACAAGCTCGCCGCGCTCTGGTGGGGCGAGGACGTGGCCACCATCGAGCTGGTGCGCGCGCTCAACGTGGCCGCGCCCGCGCACCCGCTGATGGAGCGGCTCGTTGCCTATGTCGTCCAGTCGCGACGCCAGGGTCGCTGGTCGAACACCTGGGCCACCGCCGAGGGCCTCGCGGCGCTCGCCGACTACGCCGCCCGGGCCGAGTCGGGGGCGCCCAGCGCCAAGGTGAGTCTCGGTGGGGGAGCGCTGATCGACCAGGTGCTCGGCGCGGGGGGACAGGCGCAGGCCCAGGTAGCCATGAACCTGCTGAAGTCGGGCCCCCTGGCCTTCGAAGCCAACGGGGGACGCCTGTACTACGAGTCGCGACTTTCATACGCTCGCCCGGTGCTCCCGCCGCGCGACGAGGGCTTCACCGTGGAGCGGAAACTCGAGCTGGTGGGCGGAGGCGGCACGGCGAACGGTCGCGTGGAGCCCGGCTCGCTGGTGCGGGTCACGCTGCGCGTGGTCACCCCGGTCGACCGCTACCACGTGGCCCTGGTCGACGCCCTCCCCGCCGGGCTCGAGCCCGTCGACACCAGCTTCGCCACCGAGGCGAGCGACCTGGGCGGTGGAGGTCGCGACACCGGCACGCGAGGCCGGGACACCGGCGAGGACACCGAGTCGCCCCACTGGTGGTCGGCGTGGGTCTTCAACCGCCAGGAGCTGGGCGATAGCGAGGTGAAGTGGTTCGCCGACTACATGCCGCGCGGCATCCACGCCCAGAGCTACATCGCCCGCGCCACCACCCCCGGCTCCTACGCCCACCCGGCGGCGATCGCGCAGGCGATGTACGCACCCGACGTGTACGGCCGCACCGAGGCGGGGCGATTCGTGGTGGGCCAGGCGGTCGCCCGGCGCTAGCATGTCGCGACTGCACACCATCGTGGCGCTGGGCATGGCCGCGCTGCTGGGCCTGCGAGTCGAGCTCGGTCGACCGCTCCCCCCCGCGATGGCCGCCGACCCCCACGGCACGGTGGTGTTCGACCGTCACGGCGCCGTCCTCGCCAGCCTCGGCGAGGGCGCGCCCCCGGCCGAGGACTGGGGCCGCTGGTTGTCGCTGGCCACCGTCGCGGCCGAGGACCACCGCCTCGGCCTCCACCCGGGCGTCGATCCGGTGGGCATCGCCCGCGCCGCCGTGGTCAACCTGCGCGCGGGCGAGGTGAAGGAGGGCGGTTCCACGCTCGCGCAGCAACTGGCGCGCCGCGTCGAACCCCGCGCGCCGGGGTGGCTGGGCAAGCTCGGCGAGGCGCGGCTCGCGCTGCGACTCACGGCGCAGCTAGGGGGCCACGGCGTTCTCGACCAGTACCTGCGCCGCACCTGGTACGGCAACGGCGCCACCGGGGCCGGTCGCGCCGCCCGGCTCTACTTCGACCGTCCGCCCGCCGCCCTGTCGCTCGCGCAGGCGGCCGCGCTCGCGGCCATCCCGCGCCGTCCCGCGAGCCTCGATCCCCTCGACAACCCGCTATTGGTCCAGCGTGCGCGCGACCGCGTCCTCGATCGGATGTCGCGACACGGCCTGGCAACTCCTGCCGAGGTCGAGGTCGCCCGCGCCGAGCCGCTCGTGCTCACCCCCCGTCGCGAGCCCTCCGCCGCGCCGCACCTGGTTCGCCGCGTGATGCGCGACGCCGCGGAGATCCACACCACCCTCGACGCCACGCTCCAGGCCGAGACCGAGGCCGCCGTGGCCGAGGTGCTCGGCGCCCTCGCCGGGCGCAACGCGCGCGACGCCGCCGTCATCGTGGTGCACAACCCCACCCGCGAGGTGCGCGCCTACGTCGGCTCCGCCGACTGGAGCGGGCCCGCCGGCCAGGTCGACATGGCGCGGTCGCCGCGCAGCCCGGGCAGCGCGCTGAAGCCCTTCCTCTACGCGCTGGCGCTGTCGCGCGGCCACGAGCTCGCCGACACCGTCGACGACCTTCCCGGCACCTGGCGCACCACCCACGGCGCCTGGTCGCCACTGAACTACGGCGAGCAGAGCGCGGGCCCGGTCACCCTACGCGCCGCGCTCGCCAACAGCCTCAACGTCCCGGCGGTGCGTTTGCTGGAAGAAGTGGGCGTGGCCGACCTCCACCGCGCGCTCGGCAGCCTTGGCCTCAGCACCCTGGTGGAGCGGCCCGACCACTACGGCCTCGGCCTGGTGCTGGGCGACGCCGAGGTGCGCCTCGACGAGATGGCCGCCGCCTACGCCGCGCTCGCCAGCGCCGGTCGCTACCGCCCGCTACGGTTCACTGGCGACGCACCCGACCCCGCCGGGGTGCCCGTGCTCGATCCCGTCGCCAGTTTCCTGGTGCTCGATGCCCTCGACGACCCCGACGCCCGCGCCCTCGCCTTCGGCGCCGACTCGGTCCTCGAGGCGCCCTACCCCCTCGCCGCGAAGACCGGGACCTCAACGGGCTTCCGCGACAACTGGGCGGTCGGCACCAATCCCCGGTTCACGGTGGTGGCCTGGGTGGGCAACGCCGACGGCTCGGAGATGACCCGGGTGAGCGGCATCACCGGGGCCGGCCCGTTGATGCGGCGCGTGTTCGACGCGGCGATGGGCGACAAGACGGTGGCGGGCTGGCAACCACCCGCTGCACTCGAGTCGCGACAGGTGTGCAGCCTCTCCGGTGGGATCGCCACCGCCGCCTGCCCCGGTTCCCGTCCCGAGTGGGCAAGAGTGTCCTCGCCCGCGCCAGCGTGCGCCTGGCACGGCGAGGGCACCGGGCTCCCGAGCACCTACGCCGCCTGGGTCGGCGACGACGCGGTGCTCGCCGCGGCAGGCGAGCCGCGAGTGGCCTACCCGGGCGAGGGCGCCCGCTTCTGGCTCGATGACGATCGTCCGCTCCACGACCAGGCAATCACGCTCCGCGCCGCCGGGGGGAACCCCGCGGCCAGCGCGAGGTGGCTGGTCGATGGCGCCGAGATCGCCGCGGTACCCGTCCCGTGGCGCGCGCGATGGCTCCCCACCAACGGCGACCACGACATCGTCGTGGAGATCGACGGTGTCCCGAGCGCGCCAGTCCGCGTGTACGTGGGTGGCCAGCCCGCCGCCTCGGCGCTTGCCGCCGCCCCCCTTGCCGCCGCCTCAGGGCGGGAATAGCAAGCGCGCGTTGGGCGACGTACCCAAGTGGTCTAAGGGAGCGGTTTGCAAAACCGCGATTCGGCGGTTCGAATCCGCCCGTCGCCTCCAACGGTTCTCGTGCGCGTGCGCATGGTTGGCGGTCGCCTGCAGCGACCCTCCATCGCCGCCACCGCGGGTCCAGCCCAGCGGATCGCTCGCGCCCCACGTCGAGTGGGCGCGCGAGGAGGCCCCGGTGTCGCGACCCGTGGCCCTGTTCATCGACTCGCCCGGCGGGCCGCTCGACACCATCGCGGGCAACAACGACGTCACCACCTTCCTGAACGACCGATTCCACTCCATATTCCGAGTTGCCTCGGACGAGCCGCCGTCACTGCGCTTCTACAGCGCCGATGGCTGCCTGCTCGCCGGTCCGCTGCTGCCTTCCAGCCCCGGCGACTTCATCGCCTTGGCCAACGAGGTCGTCCAGAAACCCGACGCCGCGGGACATAGCGCGACACACTTTTCACTCGCCTGCCCGCGATAGCGACGGTTACGGCGCGCGGCCCGCGAGGCCCTCCGCATGCTCGAGAAGGCGATGCTCAACTTCGCGCTGCTGGGCGCGGGCTGGGTGCTGTGGCTCCTGGCCCTGCTCTCGCTGGTGTGCATCGGCATTGGACTCGAGCGCGTGATTTACCTGCTCACCGCGAGCTCGCCGCGTGCTGCCTTCGAGCGCGCCGTGGGCGCCTACCTCGGCGGCGGCGAGCGCGACGCCCTGGAATCGGCGGTGGCCGCGATGCCAGGGCTCGAGGCCAAGGTGGTTCGCGCGGGGCTCCGCGCCCGGCTCCCCGCCGCCGCCGAGGCGGCGATGTCGGGCACGCTCCTCTTCGAGAAGCTGAAGATGGAACGAGGGCTGATCCTTGTCGGCACCGTGGCCTCGACGGCCGCCTTCATCGGCCTGTTCGGCACGGTCCTGGGCATCATCCAGGCCTTCCACGACCTCTCCCTGGAGAGCGACGAGGCGGCGAAGGCCGTGATGGCCGGTATCTCCGAGGCGCTCGTCAGCACCGCGGTCGCGCTGATGGTCGCCATCCCGGCGGTGGTGCTCTACAACTTCCTCACGCGCTGGATCAAGTCGCAGGTCGGTCGCATCGAGAGCCTCGCCGGGCTCATCGTCGCGCGCCTGCGGGCCGAGGGCAGCTAGCCCATGGCCGGCGCGAGACTCGGCGACGACGACGCGGGGATGACGGAGATCAACATCCTGCCGCTCGTCGATGTCGTGCTGGTGGTGTTGATCATCTTCATGGTCACCACCAGCTACATCGTCTCGCCCTCCATCAAGGTCACGCTGCCCGACGCGGCGACGGGCGAGGCCACGGCGCCGTCCTCGCTCGGCATCACCGTTACCGCCCAGGGCGCGCTGCTTCTCGACGGCGAGCCCGTGACCGAGCCGGAGCTCCGCGCGGCGGTCCGCGCGGCGAAGGCCGAGAACGGCGACGTGGTCTGCCTCATCGCAGGCGACAAGGACGCGCGCCACGGCGCCGTCACCCACGTGATCGACCTGGTCAAGCAAGAGGGTGTCGCGAAGTTCGCGATCAACATCGAGCCGGTGGAAACGGGGCCGTGAGCGCCCCCGCCCCGTTGCTGTCTCCCTTCGGCGACGACGGTCGCCGCCGCCCCTGGCTCGTTCCCGCCGGGATCGGCCTGTCGATGGCGCTGCACGGGGGCCTGGCGACGTGGATCGCCCTCCAGCCGCAGCAGGTGGCCCGCGCCGCGCAGTGGGTCGAGATGACCGTCGCCCAGCCGCCCCCCCCTCCACCGCCTCCCCCGCCGCCGCCGCCGGAGCCCGAGCCCCCCAAGCCAAAGGCAAAGGCCGAACCCGTCAAGTTCGAGGAGATCAAGCCGGTGGAGGCCCCTCCGGTCGAGACCCCTCCCCCCGCGGCGCGTCGCGTGGTGAAAATGCAGGGATTGTCGGCGAACAGCTTCGCCCCGGGCGCCGGCACCGGCCTCGACGTGCGCGCCGGCACCACGGTCGGCACGCGGGCCACGAGCGACACGATGAGCATCGACGAGGCAGGGAGCGCCCGCAGCTACGCCAGCGTCACCACGCCGCCCCGAGTCCGGGTGCGCGCCCAGATGGAGGTGCCCCGGGAGGCGCAGGACAACGACGTGGAAGGCGAGGTGAGGGTGCTCCTGGAGCTCGGCGCCGATGGCACCGTCACCGGGGTGCGCGTGCTCAGCGACCTCGGCTTCGGCACCGGCGAGGCCTGCGCTGCCGCGTGGAAGCGATCCCGCTTCGTGCCCGCGCAGCAAGGCGGGCAGGCGGTGGCGGTGACCGGGATGCCGCAGGTCTGCACCATCGTGAGGCAGCCGTGATCGCGCCGTTCTTGTCCCTGGCCTTCGCGCAGGAGGCGCCCGCCGAGGCGGAGTTGCCCCCCCTCACGAGAGACCCGGCGCTCCTGGAGTTCGTGCAGGCGCCCTACCCCGAGGCCGCGAAGGCCGGGAAGATCGAGGGCACCGTCATCCTGGTCATCGAGATCGACGCCCAGGGAGCGGTGACCAGGGTGGAGGTAGTCCAGCCGGCCGGGCACGGCTTCGACGAGGCCGCCGTCGAGGCCGCCCGCGCCTTCAAGTTCAGCCCCGCCGAAGACGCCGCAGGCCCCGTTCCCGTGGCCATCGAGTTCGCCTACGGTTTCGTGCTCGACGCAGCCGCCGTCGAGAACGCCGTTCCCGAGGCCGTGCCCGAGGGCGGGCCCGGCGCGGTGGCCCCCGAGGCCCCCGTCAACCTCGACGGCACCGTGGTCGAGATGGGCACGCGCCGCCCGCTCGCGGCGGTGCGCGTGCGCGTGGAGCCCCTCGGCCTCGAGGCAGAGACCAACGCCGACGGGCGATACGCCTTCCGCGGGGTCGCGAACGGGAAGCACACGATTCGCGTGGTCCACCCTGGCTACGACGTGCTCGAGAAGCCCGTTGACATCGCCGAGGGCGAGGCCGTCTCCGCGCGCCTGTGGCTGCGCAACCAGGCCTACGCCGACCCCGGCATCATCGGGAGCTACCGGAAGGAGTCCGAGGACATCACCCGCCGGACCATCTCGATGGAGGAGGTGCGTCGCATCCCCGGCACCTTCGGCGACCCGGTGCGCGTGATCCAGTCCTTGCCCGGCGCCGCCCGCGCTCCCCTCGGGACGGGCCTGCTCATCATCCGAGGTTCAAACCCCGAGGACAGTCGCGTCTACATCGACGGCATGTACGTGCCGTACATCTACCACCTCGGTGGTTTCGAGTCGGTCATCAACCCCGATCTCGTCTCGGCCGTCGACTACCTGCCCGGCGGCTACGGGCCCCACTACGGGCGCAGCACCGGCGGCACCGTCGACGTGTCCACCCGCTCCGAGTTCCCCGGTCGCCACAAGCTCACGTGGTCCACCGACCTGCTCGACTCCGGCGGCGCGTACCTCGGGAGCCTCGGGAAGGAGGGGCAGCACGGCGTGGGCGTGGCAGCACGGCACTCCTACATCGACGCGGTGCTTCCGCCCTTCCTCGGCGACACCGGCTACACGGTGATCCCCGTCTGGTGGGACTTCCAGGCCAAGTACCAGTACCAGGGCGACAGGCCGGACAAGTGGTCGGTCCTCGCCTTCGGCTTCCGCGACACGCTGGAGGTGTACTCCCCCGCGGGCACCGCCCAGGGCACCGACCAGGACACCCAGGGCGGCGTCGCGACCGAGTACGACACCTACCGGATCGGCGCCCAGTGGCATCGTGACTACGGCGAGCACTGGCGCCTGAGCGCCGCCCCGAGCTTCGGCAGCGACTACGCCGCCCTCGACGTGGGCGACACCTTCCACCTGGTGCAGGCGCGCTACACCGGCGAGCTCCGCGGCGAGGCGAAGTACACGCTCGACGAGCACTTCTCCGCCACCGCCGGCATCGACTTCATCGCGGGCTGGGCCAACTTCGTCATCGAGCTGCCCTTCAACCCGGAGAGCCTGGCCTCCACCGATCCCCTCGCCGAGCGCGAGCCCTACGCGCTCAGCGACGAGGCCACCGGCTGGGGTCCCGACCCCTACGTGGCCCTCGCCTGGAAACCGCTCGCCGATCCCGACGCGCTCCTGCTCAACGCGGGGGTGCGCGCGATGTACGTCAACATCCCGGGCGAGAACGAGGTCTTCGCCGTCGACCCCCGCTTCTCCACCCGGTGGCGACTCGGGGACAGCACGTGGCTCAAGGGCTCGACCGGCCTCTACCACCAGCCACCCCAGCCCTACCAGAACTACCGCCCCGACGACAAGGACGCGAACGTCGACGCCGAGCAGTCCTGGGCCACGAGCCTCGGCCTGGAGCAGCAGGTGGGGCCGGCCTTCCGGGTCGACGTGGAGGCCTTCTACAAGGACCTCACGGGGCTGATCGTCACCAACTCCGATTTCGGCAGCCTCGACGACAGCTACTTCGTCAACGAGGGCGTTGGCCGCGTGTACGGCGCCGAGCTCATGGCGCGGCTCGATCCGGTCGGCAACCTGTTCGGCTGGGTGTCGTACACGCTGAGCAAGAGCGAGCGTCGCGACCACCCCGGCGACGAGTGGTACCCCTTCAACTTCGACCAGACGCACATCCTGGTGCTCGTCGCGAGCTACCGCCTGCCCTACGACCTCAGCGCCGGCCTCAAGGCCCAGTACACCACGGGGAACCCGACGACGCCCTACGCGCTGGGCGTCTACGACATCGACCAGGACTACTACCAGGCCTTCCAGAGCAGCGCGTACAACTCCGAGCGCCTGCCCCCGTACTGGGCCGTGTCGGGGAGGATTGACAAGCTGTTCACCTTCAAGTCCTGGCAGCTATTGCTCTACCTCGACCTCATCAACGCGCTGCACGGCGAGAACCCCGAGTTCGAGCAGTACAACTACGACTACACCGAGAAGACCTACTTCAGTGGGCTCCCTTTCATCCCCAGCCCCGGTTTCGAGGCCAAGGTGGAGTTCTAATGGTCATCTTCCTCCTCGCCTGCGCGG
>VGRQ01000080.1 GCA_016875315.1 Deltaproteobacteria bacterium
CCAGCGCCGCTTGGCACCGCGCCCCCGTCCTGCGGCGGCGGCCCCTGCGGGGGGCCGGCGAGGCCCGGGGTGAACTCGCCGAGGTCGGGACTCTCCGTCAACACCAGGTCGAGGTTGGTCACGGCGGCCTCGTCGATGTCGACGAGCCCCGGGTAGCGGAAGGCCGGATCGCCGTCGCTGGGACCGTCGCCCGCCACGTCGAGGTAGCCCACCACGCCCACCTTCCCGAGCTTCTTCGGGGCCTCGATCTCCCAGGCACCAGCTTGCTCCACGAGCAGGGAGTGGACGAGCTTGGGGAAGTGGCCCTGCTCGGGCGGGAGGAGGAAGTCGATGTGGTACTTGCCCGCCTTGTCGCCGGCGTAGCTCACCGTCCCAGAGAGCTTCACGCCCTCGCCGGCCGTCACCTTGAAACCCGGGGAAGTCTCCGCCGACGATGGCGGAGGCGGCTTGGTTTCCGCCGTGGCGTCGGCGGTGGGCGTGGTGGTTTCCAGCGTGGATGGGTCGGGGCACCCGAACGCGACCAACGCCAGCAGTCCTGACCTGCGCATGCGACACTCCGTCGAGTTCCGGATGTACCGGATGTGGTCGGAGCTTGTCAAGCGGCGGCAAACGGGCGCGCCGTTGCCCGGCGGAGCGGAACGCGGTAAGGCGGCGGCGCCACCGGTCCCGGAGTCCGCGTGTCCGTCACGCTGCGCAGCTACGTCTTCCTCGACAGCCTCCAGCCGCAACTCGCGGCCTTCACGGGCACCACCGCGCGCGGCTTCTTGCCCCTCGCCGGCCAGGCCAGCATCTGGATCGAGACTGCTCCCGGCATGATCATCAACCGCGTCACCGACGTCGCGTTGAAGGCCACGCGGGCGATCCCGGCGGTGCAGGTGGTCGAGCGCGCCTTCGGTTTGCTGGAACTCCACCACGACGACAAGGGCGAGGTCCGCAGCGCAGGCGACGCCGTGCTGCGCTTCCTCAACCTCCGGGAAGACCAGTACGTTGCCCCGAAGGTCACCTCCAACCAGATCATCCGCGCGGTGGAGCCCTACCAGGCCCAGCTCATCAACCGCAACCGCCAGGGCATGATGCTCATCCCCGGCGAGAGCCTCTTCATCCTCGAGACCGAGCCGGCCGCCTGGATCGTGCTGGCCGCCAACGAGGCCGAGAAGGCCGCCAAGGTCAACCTCGTCAACCTGCAGCCCTACGGCGCCTTCGGGCGCCTGTGGATGTGCGGCACCGAGTCGGAGATCGATAGCGCCGCCGCCGCGGCGGTCGCGGTCCTCGACTCGGTCCAGGCCAAGAAGTAGTTCTCTTTTCCCAAGCTAAGGAGTGTTCAAATGGCAGACGCGCTCGGTATGATCGAGACCAAGGGCTTCACCGCCATGGTCGAGGCGGCGGATGCGATGGTGAAGGCCGCCCGCGTCGAGCTGGTGGGCTACGAGAAGATCGGCGGCGGCTACGTCACCGCCATCGTCCGCGGCGACGTCGCCGCGGTGAAGGCGGCCACCGAGGCCGGCGCCCGCCAGGCCCAGCGCGTGGGCGAGCTCGTCTCGGTGCACGTCATCCCGCGCCCCCACGAGAACATCGACGCGGTGCTCCCGCTCGGCCGCACGCCCGCCAAGAAGTAGGCTGGAATGAAGCTCGGCAAGGTCGTCGGGACCGTCGTCAGCACCCGCAAAGACGAGAAGATCGAGGGTCTACGCCTCTATCTTGTGCAGGATCTCTCCCTCGACATGAAGGAGAAGGACAGCTTCGTCGTGGCGGCCGACGCGATGAACGCCGGCGTGGGCGAGATCGTGCTCTACGCCTCCGGCAGTAGTGCCCGGCAGACCAAGGCCACCGACGGGCGCCCCATCGACGCGGTGATCATGGCGATCGTCGACACCGTCGACAACCAGGGCGCCCTCGTCTACGACAAGTACACGGCGGGGTAAAGCTGATGGATCGCGCTGAGCTCGAGTCGGTCGTCGCACAGGTGCTGGCCCGGATCAACGACGGGTCGGCCAAGCCCGCGCGCCACGAGCCGCCGAAGAAGGGTCACGGGTGTTTCAAGACGGTGTCGGAGGCGGTAGAGGCGGCGCGACTGGCGCAGCTCACGCTCGTGGCGCTGCCCCTGGAGAAGCGTCGCGAGATCATCGCCAGCATCCGCCGCCGCTGCGCCGAAGACGTGCGCTCGCTGGCGAGCTTCGCCGTCGAGGAAACCGGCCTTGGTCGTGTCGAAGACAAGATCAAGAAGAACCTCCTCGTCATCTACCGCACCCCCGGGCCGGAGATCCTCGAGCCCATCGCCTTCACCGGTGACGACGGCCTCACACTCATCGAGCGCGCCCCGTACGGGGTGATCGCGGCGATCACGCCGTCCACCAACCCCACCGAGACGATCATCTGCAACGGGATCGGGATGGTGAGCGGCGGCAACACCGTCGTCTTCAACACCCACCCCGGCGCCAAGGGCGTCTCCGCCTTCGTCATCGACCTGATCAACCGCGCGTCGATGGAGGTCGGCGGCCCCGACAACATCATGACGGTGATCGAGTCGCCCACCATCGAGTCGGCCAACGAGCTGCTCCGCTACAAGGGCATCCGCCTCAACGTGGTGACCGGTGGTCCCGCCGTGGTGAAAGCCGCCTTCGCCGCCAACAAGAAGTGCATCTGCGGCGGCCCGGGCAACCCCCCGGTGGTGGTCGACGAGTTCGCCGACCTCGACCTCGCCAGCCGCAGCATCACGCTCGGCGCCAGCTTCGACAACAACGTCATCTGCTCGGATGAGAAAGAGGTCTTCGTCCACGAGAAGGTGGCGGATCGCCTGATCGAGGGGATGGTGGCCAACAGTTGCGTGGTGCTGCGCAACCACCAGGTCACCCGGCTGGAGCGGCTCATCCTCACCGCCGAGCGCGACCACACCGTCACCAAGTGGGTGGGGAAGAACGCCTCGGAGCTGCTCAAGCAGATCGACGTGCCCTTCCAGGGCGACCCGCGCCTCGCCATCTGCGAGGTCCCCTTCGACCATCCCTTCGTGCAGCTCGAGCTGCTGATGCCGGTGTTGCCCATCGTGCGCGTGAAAGACGTCCACGAGGGCATCGACCTCGCCTACAAGGCCGAGCACGGCTTCGGGCACAGCGCCAGCATGTACAGCAAGAACATCGATCACCTTCATCGCATGGCGAAGGTGATGAACTGCTCGATCTACGTGAAGAACGCGCCCCACTACGCCGGCCTCGGCTTCGGCGGCGAGGGCTACACCAGCTTCACCATCGCCTCGCCCACCGGCGAGGGGCTCACCACCGCGCGGAACTTCACCCGCGAGCGCCGCTGCACGCTCGCTGGCTACTTCCGCATCGTGTAGAGCCCGGCGGATGGACGCCCTCGCGCTCGTGGAGCTGTCCAGCGTGGCGCGCGGCTACCGCGTGCTCGACTGGATGGTGAAGGAAGCGCCGGTCACGGTGGTCGAGGCCAACCTCGTCGAACCTGGCAAGTTCCTCATTCTCCTCGGCGGCGGCGTGGCCGAGGTGCAGGCCGCCTTCGACGAGGCGCTGGCACACGCGGGCGACACCCTGCTCGACAAGCTGCTGCTCCCGGGCGTTCACGAGCGGGTGTGGCAGACGCTCGCGGGCGGGGAGCACCGCGGCCCGGGCTGGAGCCGGCTGGGGCCGGGCGTCTTCGCCGAGCCTCGCGTGGACTGCGTGGGCGTGGTCGAGGGGTCCACGGTGGCCAGCGTGATGGAGGCCGCCGACCGCTCCGCCAAGGATGCCGGCGCCTACCTGGCGGCGCTGCGCCTGTCCCCGGCGCTCGGTGGCAAGGCGTACTACGTGGTGACCGGCATGCAGCACGAGGTCGAGGCCGCGGTGGACATTGGACGAGCGGTGCTCGTGTCGCGAGGCCGCCTGGTCGACGCGCAGGTGATCCCCAACGCGCACGACGAGTTCCTCGAGCACCTGCTCCGTCCCGCCCCCTTTTCCGCCCGCAGAGGTGACTGATGCAACTGGCGAAGGTGCTCGGATCCGTCGTCGCCACGCAGAAACACGAGTCGCTGGCCGGGGTGCGCCTGTTGCTCATCCAGCCGCAAGACGAGAATGGCGAGCCCGATGGCGACGCGATCGTCGCCGCCGACCCGCTCCAGGCGGGCGCGGGAGAGATCGTCGAGTGGACCACCGGGCGCGAGGCGGCACTGGCGCTGCCGGTCACCTTCTCGCCGGTCGACGCGAGCGTGATCCGCATTGTCGACCACGCGTGGAGCGACAAGAAATACCTCGATGGTGGCCGATGATCCTCTGTCGCGTGATCGGCAATAGCGTGGCCACCGTCAAGCACCCCTGCTTCGACGGCAAGTCGGTGATGGTGGTGCAGCCGGTGAGGGCCGACGGCAAGAGCGCCCTCGGCAAGACTTTCCTCAGCGTCGACGCGGTGCAGGCCGGCGTGGGCGACCTCGTGCTCTGCGCCCGCGAGGGCAACACCGCCCGGCAGATCCTCGGCAAGGACACCGACCCGCTCCACAGCGTGATCCTGGCGGTCGTCGACGACGTCGACCGGGCCTAGCCGGTGGCGGATCGAGCCGAGCTTCGTCGCGATGGGACGGTGCTCCTGGTCGACCTGCACGAGCTGGAAGAAGACGCCCGCCGCGCGAGGGTGAGCCCTCACGAGATGGTGCACTACGGGCCGTGGACCGGCGAGGGCTACAAGAAGGTGGCCGACGTCGCCCAGCTCGCCGACGCGCTGGACAGCCCCGACGCGCGCTTTCACGCGCACTTGTTGTCGCGACAGTTTCCGTGGCTCACGCTCGCGCTCGTCGGCCTGCTCGTCGCGGCCGGCGTCGCCCAGTTCGCCGGGCAACTGGTCGCCGGCGACCACGCCGACCGGGTGATCCACCTGCTCGCCGTGGGCTGGGAGCCGAGCGTGCTCGACATGGCGGCGTGGGGCCCCCTCACGTCGCAGTTCGTGCATGCGAATCCCTTCCATCTCGTGGGCAACCTCGCGGTGATCGCCTACTGTTCCTTCCGCTGCGAGCGCGCGGTGGGCCGGGCCGGGCTCCTGGGCATCCTCGCCGCCAGCGCCGCCGGGGGCGCGGCCCTCGTGGTGGCCTTCTCCGAGCTGCCCTGCATCGGCTCGAGCATCATCGGCTTCGGCCTCTGGGGCGCCCAGTTCGCGATCGGCTGGCGGTACAACGACTGGATCCCACAGGCACGTCGAGGAAACTACGGCTTCGGCACCGTGGTGCTCACCATCCCGATGCTGGTGGAGTCGTTCACCTCGCCCCAGGTGAGCTTTCTCGGGCACCTCGGCGGCTGGCTCGGCGGCATCCTCGCCGCGATGGCCTTCCCCCTCCCCACGGCGGCCCCGCGCGCCCGCGCGCACGCCGCCTCGCTCGCCGCCCTGCTCGCCGCGATCGTCGCGCTGATCGCGCCCGTCGCGACATGCCTGGCGCTCGGCACCCTCCCCGCCGCGAGCGGCTTCCCCACCGAGCGCGCCACCGTGGGCGAGAGTGGCCTGTCGGTCGGCTTGCCCTGGCGGATGTTCACCCACCCCGGCCGAGCGGTGGGGATGTCGGCATGGGCGCCGTCGCCGAGCTTTTACGCGCCGTTCTACGCCACCGTCGTCCAGGTGGACCACCCGGGGCTGCCCACCATCGAGGAGCTGCGCCTCGGCTGGGAGCAGCGCCTCGGCGGCACGGTGGAGTCCACCCCGCCGCGGCTGTCGCGCGAGGGCTGGAGCGCCTTCGGCTGGCGCGGGACGAACGCCCGCGGCGAGTCCTGGGAAGCCCAGGAGGCCCTCCGCCCTCGCGGCTGGCAGACGGCGCGGGTGGGCTACTACACCGAGCAGGGCGCGTCCTGGGCGCGCGCGCGGGCCTACCAGGCCGTGCTCGACAGCGCCGAGTGGGCCGACCCCCCCGACCTGGCGGAGAAAGAAAGAAACTACCGGCGCTGGCCCGACGATCCCGAGTTCGTGTACCGCTACGGCTACGCGCTGGAAGAGGTGGGGCGCGTGGGCGAGGCGATGGCGATCTACGCCAAGCTCGCCGCCCGCGACGACGGCTGGGAGTGGAACGCCGCGCGCGCCCGGATGCGGGTATGTGCCTGGGCACCGAGCACCGAGGGTTGCGACACCAGCTGGCGCGACCAGTGGGTCGAGACCGCGCCCCCCTCCGACCAGCGCATCTGGATCCCGGCGATCCAGTGGGCCGCCGGCCAGGGCGACTGCGCGCGGGCCTACGCCTGGGGGCGCCGCGTGGCCATCGACGGCGACGTGGCCTACTCCGAGGTCGAGCGCGTGCTCGGTTCCTGTCGCGACTGGGTGAGCCCGGAGGAGGAGGCGCTGGCCGGCGCCGCCGCCGAGCCCTAGGGCAGGGCACCGCCCGACAAGACGTACACGGCCCCGGCGTCGGTGCCCATGGTGTCGTCGCCGGGGACGCCGAGCAAGAGGTCGGGACGGAGATCGCCGTCGAGGTCGCCGGCCGCCGCGGGGACAGCGTCGCCATCGAGAGACACGCGGGCGCTGCTGTCGGCGAGATGCCAGCTCGCCGAGATGGGCCCGGGGACGAGCCAGGCGGCGGCGCCGTGGGACAGGATCTCGTCGTAGTCGGGCGGGAGCAGCGCCGCGGCGGCGGGGGAGGCCAGGAACAACTCCCCCGCGCCATCGAAGTCGATGTCGTCCATCGCCACGGCGTGGGCGCCGGCGTTCGCGTAGCCGCCGCCCGTCGTCACCGAGAAGTCCTCGCCGGCGAGGCTGCCCGCGAGGGGCCCGAAGTTGCCCCAGGCCACCGCGTCGGTCGCGGTGCTCTCGTCGCGCAGGCCAGAGGCAAGCACGTCGATGTTCCCGTCGCCATCGAGGTCGGCGAGCACGAGGCTCCCGGCGGTGGCATCACCGAGCGGGGGCGAGATCGACGCGAGTGCCGACGCGAGATCGACCTCCCCGCTCACCGTGCCCGGGAGCAGCCAGGCCAGCCCGGCGCTGGTGTCGAGCACGGCAAGATCAGCGAGGCCGTCGCCGTCGACGTCGCCGGCGGCGCCCAGGCCCGAGCCCGCGGCCGAAGCGGCAGGGCTGCCGAGGCGGGCGGTTGCCTCGGCGAAGCCGAGCATCCCCGCAGGGGCGTCGGTGAACAGCGCCACCGCCCCGCCGCCGTCGCGAGCGGGCGCGCCCACGAGCACGTCGTCAAGGCCGTCGCCGTCCACGTCGCCGACGATCGCCACTGCCTGCCCGAAGCGGCCGTCCGGCAGGTCGCCGTCCAGCCGGGCCCCGTCGCAAAAGGGGCTGCAGTCGGTCACCTCCGGCCCGTACACCAGCCACGCGCTGCCCCGCACGGCGCCATCGACCGTCGCGGCGGGCGCGCCCATCAGCAGGTCGAGGTAGCCGTCGCCGTCCACGTCGCCGCCACCGGCGAGGCTCGTGCCCGCCTCGTCGCCACTCTCGCCGGTTTCCAACCGGCCGGCCACGTCGTCGAGCTCCACCACGCCGTTGACCGGACCCATCACCACGTAGGCGCCCTGCACCAGCGCGCCCGCGCCCGCGTTGCCCACCACGAAGTCACCGTTGCCGTCGCCGTCGAGGTCGCCGGCGTAGGCGAGCGCACCGCCGAGCCTCTCCTCGTCGCGACTGCCTAGGCCGCCGCCAGCGAGGGTGTCGTCGAGGCTGAGCGCGGTGTAGCCGCACGCGTCGGCAGTGGCAGAGGTGCAGTCCTGGTCGATGCCGTCGTGGCAGATCTCGACCAGGCCGGGCGCCACCTCTGCGGCGGCGTCGTTGCAGTCACCGCTCGCGGCCACGTGCGCCTCGGGCGCGTCGCAGGCCACCACCGGCGCGTCCGCGTTGCCGTAGCCGTCGCCATCGGCATCGGCGTACCAGGTGGCCGCGTCGGGCACGTCCTCGTCGATGTCGCCGTCGCAGTCGTTGTCGGCGCCGTCGCACACCTCCACGCCGTCGGGACGCGCGTCGTCGTTCTCGTCGTCACAGTCGTCGTTGTTGTCGGCGTGGCCAGCGGGGATCGAGCAACCCTCGGTGCTCCCGCTTCCGCCGCCGTAGCCGTCGTCATCGGCATCGACGTAGTAGACGACCACGCCCCAGATACCATCATCGATCGCGCCATCGCAGTCCTCGTCGATACCGTTGCAGGTCTCGTCGGCACCGGGGTTGACCGTGGGATCGTCGTCGTCGCAGTCGCTGCTGCAATCGCTGTAGCCGTCGGCATCGTCGTCGTCGCAGTAGCTGCCGGAGTCGTAGCCGCACCCCGACGGACTCAGGTCTGGCCAGGCGCAGCAACAGCCGTGCAGCAGCAGGCCACCGGTGCCGAGGACGAACAGGCGCGCAGGCCGTTGCATCGGGCGACGATAGCGCAACCGGCACCCCGGTGGCGACGGCGTTAGAGCGGGTGACGATGGAATCCGAGTCCCGCGACCTCGTCCAGCTCTGTCGCGACGTACACGCGCGCGGCTGGGTGGCCAACCACGACGGCAACGCCAGCGTGCGCCTCGGCGACGGCCGTTTCCTCGCCTCGCCCACGGCCATCTCCAAGCGGCTGGTGGCCGCCGAGAACCTCGTCGCCATCGATGCCGAGGGCAAGGTCGTGCACGGCACGCGGAAGGTGTTCAGCGAGATGGCCTTGCACCTCGCGGCGTACCGGGCCCGCCCCGACGCACGCTGGGTCCTCCACGCCCACCCGCCCCACGCCACCGCCTGGGCCTGCGCCGGCGAGGGCTTCTGGGAGAGCCCCTTCCTCGCCGAGGCGGTGGTCTCGCTCGGCGTGTACATCCCGCTGGTGAACTACGTGGCGCCCGGGGGCTCCACGGCGGGGCTCGAGGCGGCGCTCGCGGCGAGCGACGCGGTGCTGCTCGGCAATCACGGCGTGCTGGTGATCGCCCCCGACGCCGAGACTGCCTACCTGCGCCTCGAGCTGGTGGAGCACCTCGCCCGGATCGCGGCGATCGCCCGTCCCCTCGGCGGCACCCGCGGGCTCCCCTCCGACGACGTGTCGCGACTGTTGGAGGCTCGAAAGAAAGCCGGTCTCGGTCCCAGGACCCCGGCTGAGGCCGCGCCCAGCGCCCTCTCGCCCAGCACCCCCGCCGACATCGACAGCATCGTGCGCGAGGCGCTGCGAAGGCTGGCGTGAGGGACGGGGCGCGAGATAGTCGCGCCCCCTTCTCGGAGCCCCCATGCCCTTCGACCGCGACATCGTCATCCTCTCTGCCTGCCGCACCGCCTTCGGCACCCAGGGCGGCACGCTCAAAGACATCGGCGCCAACGACCTCGCGGTGCCGACGGCCAGGGCCGCCGTCGAGCGCGCGGGCCTCACGGTCGACGACATCGACCACGTGATCTACGGCAACGTCCTTCAAACCAGCAACGACGCCATCTACGGTGCCCGCCACGTGGCGCTCAAGGCGGGGATCCCGGTACACGTGCCCGCGCTCACCGTGCAGCGCCTCTGCGGCTCGGGCTTCCAGGCGGTCGTGAGCGCGGCGATGGAGATCCTTACCGGCCAGGCCAACGCCGTGCTCTGCGGCGGCACCGAGGCGATGAGCATGGCGCCGCACGTCGTCCACGGCCTGCGCGAGGGCGCGAAGTTCGGACGCCCGCCGGTGATGAAGGACCTGTTGTGGGAGTGCCTGACCGACACCGTCACCGGGCTCGCGATGGCGCAGACCGCCGAGAAGCTGGGCGACCAGTACGGGCTCAAGCGCGAGGAGGTCGACGAGGTGGCCGTCGCCAGCCAGGCTCGCTGGCAGGCGGCGAACGCCGCCGGTCGTTTCGCCGACGAGATCGTCCCCTTCGTGATCAAGGGGCGCAAGGGCGACATCGAGTTCAAGGTCGACGAGCACCCCCGTGCCACCGACATGGCCACCCTCGCCAAGCTCGCGCCCTACTTCAAGAAGGACGGGCTCATCACCGCGGGCAACGCCTCGGGCATCTGCGACGGCGCCGCCTCGCTGGTCGTCGCCGACGGCAAGTGGGCGGAGAAGAAGGGCCTCGCGCCGATCGGTCGCCTCGTGGGCTGGGGCGTGGCCGGCTGCGACCCGTCGATCATGGGCATCGGCCCGGCCCCGGCCGCGCGCGCCGCCTTCAAGCAGACGGGCCTCGACCTCGCCGACATGGCGCTCGTCGAGGTGAACGAGGCCTTCGCGCCGCAGTACCTCGCGGTGGAGCGCGAGCTGGGGCTCGACCGGAGCATCACCAACGTCAACGGCGGCGCCATCGCGCTCGGCCACCCGCTCGGCGCCTCGGGCGCGCGCATCACCGGCACGCTCTTGCACGAGCTGCGCCGTCGCAAGCAGCGCTACGGCCTCGGCAGCGCCTGCATCGGCGGCGGCCAGGGCATCGCGGTGATCGTCGAGGCGGTCTAGGCGAACCGCGTCGCATGGCCGAGCCCGCGATCATCGCCGGCGTGCTGTTCACGCTCATCGTGCAAGTCGCCATCACCGCCGCCCTGTTCGCCTGGGGGCGCTGGGTGGCGCGGCGCCGCGGGACGGTGGCCTGGGCGCGGGCGGCGTGGCTCCCGGTCGTGGCTGGCGCGTTGTGGCTCCTGGGCACGGGGGGCACCATCCTCGGCCTCGTGCGTGCATTCGCGCGAGTGGCCGAGGTGTCACCGGAGCAGAAGGCGGTGGCTCTCGCCGCTGGCATCGAGACGGCGATGTGGTCGACCGCGCTATTTTCGATCCCCTCGGGCGTGCTCTACCTCGTGGCGCTGGTGGCCTTCGCGGTCGGGTCGAGGCGATAACAGAGCCGCATGCGGCTCCCCTCCCACGGCTCCAGTGTCTTCCTGCTCCTCGCCATCGCCTGCACCCCGGCGTCGGTCCCCGTCTTGCCGAGCGCGGAGGCCAGCTCCTGCGGGTCGATCAGCAACAACGACCTGCGCCACTACTGCAACAGCAACTGTGGTTCGATCAGCAACAACGACCTGCGTTATTTCTGCTCGGGGAACTACGGCAGCATCAGCAACAACGACCTGCGCTACTACGGCCAGGGTAACTGCGGCTCCATCTCCAACAACGACCTGCGCTACTACTGCACCGGCAACTACGGCAGCATCAGCGCCAGCGACGTGCGCTACTACGGCCAGGGCAACTGCGGCTCCATCTCCAACAACGACCTGCGCTACCTGTGCGGCAGCGGGCGGAGGTACCCGGGGAGTTTCTGAGCGCGGCTAGTCGAGCAGCCTCCGCACCCGCGAGGAACGCCTCGCGGTCGGCCGGGTTGGCGATGTAGGTGCCCTACCTGGATCGTGTCGCGACCGTAGGCCGGGCTCAACCAGTTGTCGTCGCCACGGACGAGTCGCGCCTCGAGGATGAAGTTGACGCGCAGGCCGTTGGCCAGGTCGCGAACGCGGCGCATCGCAGCGGCGCAGTGCTCGACGGGGATGGCCCGGTATCCCGCGGGGTCGCTACGCCACCTGCCCCTGCCGCCGCACCCGCCGCCACAAGCCCACGACCACGTCGCTCAGCTCGCGGTTGCCGAGGAAACCCCTGGGCCTCAGCACCATCATCGCCACGAGCAGCACGCTGTACACCATCATCCGGTACCGGTCGGCGTTGGGGATGTCGCGGAGCAGCTCGGGCAGCGCCGTGAGCACCACCGCCGCGATCACCGGGCCCGAGAGCGAGCCGGTGCCCCCGAGGACCACCATCGCAAGGAGCTCGATGCTCCGGTCGAACTGGAACTGCGAGGGAAAGATGCTGGAGAGGTTGAACCCGATGAGGGAACCGGCCACGCCGGCCCAGAAGGCGCCGATGACGAAGGCGGTCACCTTCACGCGCGTGGTGTCGATGCCCAGCGAGCGGGTGGCGATCTCGTTGTCGCGCACCGCCTCGAACGCGCGCCCCTGCGGGCTGTCGAGCAGGTTGCGCAGCGACACTGCCGCGAGGATCACCCAGGTGAAGGTCCAGCCGAAGTTGGTGACCTGCGGCACGCCGGTGAGGCCCGCCGCCTGCCCCAGGATGGGCGTGTTCTGGATGATGACGATGATGATCTGGTTGAAACCCAGCGTGACCACCGCGAGGTAGTCGCCCGACAGGCGCAGCGAGGGAACGCCCACCACCACCCCGGCGAGCCCGGCCACCACGCCCCCGCACACCATGGCCAGCGGCGCCGGCACGCCGGCATGCATGTTGAGAATCGCGGAGCCATACGCGCCCGCCGCCATGAAACCCGCGTGCCCCAGGGAGAACTGCCCGGTGAAGCCGAGCACCAGCGACAGGCCCAGCACAGCCAGCACGTTGAAGCCGATGCGCAAGAGCACGTTGGTGATGTAGGGATCGGTCCACGGGATGGCGTACACCTCGATGGCCCACACCGCCGCGATCGCAGCGGCAACGAGCGCGTAGGCGATGGCGACGCGCTTCATACCTTCTCCACCTGGTGCCGCCCGAAGAGGCCCGAGGGCTTGTAGAGCAACACCACGATCAAGAGCAGGAAGGCGA
>VGRQ01000081.1 GCA_016875315.1 Deltaproteobacteria bacterium
CGGGCTGCGGCGGCGAGCGTGCCGCTAGCACGCTCGCCGTGGCCCTCTCCCCTCCTCCGCAGTCACCCCTGCCGCTGCCGTTTAGCTCCCCGGGGAGTCGCGACGCGCGGCATGGGTGCCTAGCTCGTCGTGACGGCGGCGGGCTGGGGTGCCGGCGCCCCCGGTGGGGCACCGATGCCCCGCCCCTGCGGAGCCGTCACGCTAGGAAAATCGGCGTTTGCCCGTTGGCACGGGGATTGCGTTGTCCCTCGTCGTCCACGGGTGAACTCATGCTGCTCTCCGCCCTGCTCGCTGCCTGCCTCCCCGCCGCCGAGACCGGTCCGCTCAACGAGGCGCTCGACGCCGCCTCGGCGCGCACCGGGGTACCCCGCGACCTGCTCGCGGCCACGGCCTGGTCGCTCACGCGCTTCGACCAGCGCGACGGCGCCGTGAACAACGAGAACGGCGTGGGCATCATGGACCTCCGGGTGGATGGCAGCTACCCCTCCCTCGCCGACGCCGCCGCCCTCACCGGGTCGAGCGAGGAGGAGCTGGTCGAGAGCATCGAGGCCAACCTCAACGCCGGTGCGGAGCTGCTCGCCGCCCGGGCAGACGAGGAAGGGGCCCGTACCGGCGAGGTCATCGACACCTACGAGGAGTGGTACCCGGTGGTGGCGGCCTACTCGGGCGCGGCCGACCCGCTGGTGGCCGAGGGTTTCGCGGCGCAGGTGTACGACGTGCTCCAGTACGGGCTCGCCGTCACCACCGACGACGGAGAGCTCATCGAGGTGGCGCCGGTCGACATGGCCTGGCGTCGCCAGTCGATCACTGGCAGCTCGCTCATCGCGGCCTTCGTGCCCGCCTCGTCGTCGAACTACACCAACGACAACCGCAGCTCCGTGGACCGGGTGGTGATCCACACCGTGCAGGGCAGCTACTCCGGCGCCATCTCCTGGTTCCAGAACAGCAGCGCGCAGGTGTCGGCGCACTACGTGGTGCGCAGCTCCGACGGGCAGATCACGCAGTCGGTGGGCGAGGAAGACATCGCCTGGCACGCCGGCCACTGGGACACCAACGAGCGCAGCATCGGCATCGAGCACGAGGGCTACGTGGAAGACCCGGGCAAGTGGTACACCGACTCGATGTACCGCCAGAGCGCGGCGCTGGTGCGCGACATCTGCGACCGCTATGGCATCCCGAAGGACCGCAGCCACATCATCGGCCACTACGAGGTTCCCGGCTGCTCGTCCTCCGGCGGCGGCGGCTCGGGCTGTCACACCGACCCGGGCTCGGGCTGGGACTGGAACTACTACATCTCGCTGGTGACGGGCTCCGGCTCCGGCTCCTCGTCGATGGGCGGCAGCGGCCTGCCCGACGGCGACCTCACCGGCACCTTCAAGGGCACCGTCCGGGCCGCCAGCTACGGTGAGACCGACACCTGCGATGGCACGCTGAGCGGCTCCGCGAGCGGCGGTCGCCTCTACCTCAACGGCACCTGCACGCTGAAGAACAACCCCGACGCCTCGGGCAACATGCCGGTGTCCTGGACCGGCACCGTGTCGGGCACCACCGCGTCGGGCTCGATGGTGGCCGACGGCCGCTCGGTCACGTGGACCGGCACCCTCAACAGCGACGGCAGCATCAGCGCCAAGTACAGCGGCAGCAAGGACGTGGGCGGGACGGTGGGGATCCTCGACTACGAGGTGGACCTGGCGGTGAAGCCGAAGTGAGGAGGGAGGAGGGAGGCTGGAGGCTGTAGGCTGTAGGCTGTAGGCTGTAGGCTGTAGGCTGTAGGCCGGAGGCGGTGGGCCGTGCGCCGTCGGCGGTGGGCCGTGCGGCGTCGGCGGTGGGCCGTGCGGCGTCGGCGGTGGCCTTTAGGCCGTGGGCCGTGGGCTTCCGGGATCGAGGCCCGGGCGGGGCCGCCGCCAAGCAGGGTGGCAGGCCGTGTTTGCACCGGCCGAACTCGGGCGGGAGGCAGGGGTGACGCCGCGGGCGCGCCCCGTCGCGTAGCGCAGCGAAGCCGATGGGGACGCCCGTGGCGGCAGGACCCTCACGCCGGGCTTGTCGCCCGGCTCCGGGCCCGGGCGCGCTCCGCTCGCGCCTTGTCGGCGCGGCTCGCCGCGGGCGAGCACGCTCCGCTTGCGTCGGCCTTCGGCCGACCCCCCTGGCCGCAGGCCAGTGTACGAGACTCGGCCGGTGCAAACACCTGAGCTGACGGGTCCCCTCGCGCCGGATCGAGGCTCCGCCCGGGCCGTCCCGGGCTACCCGTCGCGCTCGACGAGCCCGGCGCGGATGGCGGTCACCAGGTGTGGCGTCATCGCGTTCCAGTCGGCGGTGCCGTCCTTGGTGACGGTCACGAAATCCTTCACCGCGAAGATGCCCTTCACGCCGCCCACCTTCCACACGTGGCGGCCCAGCGGGTGAGCCAGCGCCTCGCCCTCCTCGTTGAAGGAGATCGACCCCTTCTCCACGACCGTCTGCGAGCAGGTGAACTTGCGCGCGTTGGGGTTGGGCGTGTCTTCGAACGTGACGCGAATGTGCTCGCCCACCGGGCCGGCCGCCGCGGGAGCGCCCCCGTGGTCGTGGCCATGGTCGTGGCCGCCGCCGTGGTCGTGCGAGTGGCCGTGCGAGTGCCCGTGCGAGTGGCCGTGATCGCCGTCTTCCGGCGCCGCCACCGGGCGGGGACGGGGTGCCGGTCGCGGGGCCGGTTCGCTCGCGGCGACGGGCGCTTTCTTGTCGCGACCGAGCAACTTCTTGACGGCGCGCACCGGGAAACCGAGCAGGGAGCGAATCATGCGGCGCGGCCTAACGTGAAGCTATGGTCGCCGGCCCCCGTGGAGTCCGTGATGCTGCTCACCTGGATGCTCGGCTGTCCCGCGACCGAGCCCGCTGCCGGCGATAGCGTCGCCGCGAGCGACGTTCCTACCTACAGCGTCGATGTCCGCCCGATCGTCGACCGCGCCTGCCTGCGCTGCCACAACGCCAGTGGCATCGCCACCAGCTTCGAAGACCCGGCCTTCGTCCAGGCCATCGCCGCCACCGTCGCCGAGCGCGTGCAGAACGGCGAGATGCCGCCCCCGGCGCCCGATCCCAGCTGTCGCGACTACGAGGGCAGCGAGCGCATGACGCTCAGCGCCGCCGAGGTTGCCACCATCAGCGCCTGGGCCGACGGCGGAGCCCCCCTCGGCGATGACGTTGGCTACGCCACCGGCGACGACGCCATCCCCACGATCGCCCCCTACGATGTGGAGCTCTGGCAACAAGTGGCCTACACGCCGGACTTCTCCTCCGATGGCAATGACTACCGCTGCTTCCTGCTGGAGCTTGGCAACGAGGAGCCGGTGTGGATCACCGGGGTGGAGCCGATCATCGGCAACCCCAAGATCGTTCACCACGTCGTGCTGTACGAGGTCGACGACGACGTGGAGGTGAGCAGCGACCCTTCCGGCTTCGCCTGTGGCGGCCTCGGCGAGAGCGGCTGGGACTTCTGGGTGGGCTGGGCGCCGGGGGGCGGGCCCATGGTGCTGCCCGAGGGCACGGCGATGCGGCTCGACGACCACGCTCGCCTCGTGCTCAACATGCACTACTACGGCGACGGTACCCGGGCGGGGGAGTCCGATCTCAGCGGCTACGGCTTCACGACGCAGGGCGAGGAGCCCGAGCACGCGGCGATCGTCTACCCGCTCGGCACCGAGCGCTTCACCATCCCCGCCGACGACCCCGCCTACCAGGCGGGGATGGATTTCACCTGGCGCGAGGACTACGGCACCTTCCACGTGCAGGGCGTCTTCCCGCACATGCACCTGCTCGGCCGCGCCTTCGAGATGAGCGCCGGCCCCGATTGCATGGTCGATGCCACGCCCTGGGACTTCCACAACCAGGTGAGCGCGTTCTACAAGGAGGAGGTGGTGATCGACGCGGGCGACGAGGTCACGCTCACCTGCACCTGGGACAACTCGGCCGACAGTCCCTACCAGTACAACGATCCGCCGGAGAAGGTGCGTTTCGGCGAGGAGAGCACGGCTGAGATGTGCTACGCCTTCACCTACGGCTGGTTCGAGTAGGCCCGCTGCCTCGAGTGGTCCGTCGTAACAGGCAGGCGCACTCGACGTGCTCGGTGCCCGGGAACATGTCGAGGGGGACCGCGCGCTCGATCTCGTAGGTGTTGCCGAGCTCCGCCACGTCGCGGGCCAGCGTCACCGGGTCGCACGACACGTACACGATCGCCCGGGGCCGGGTGGTCGCGACCCGGGGCAGCACCCCGGGGGCGCCCTGCCGCGGCGGGTCGAGCACGGCCACGTCGTACACCGCCGATCCGGGCTCGAAGCGGCTCGCGTCGCCCCGGATCACCGCGGCCCCGGCGAGGTTGTGACGCGCGTCGGCCACGCTCGCCGGGTTCGATTCCACCAGCGTCACCGGCGTGCCCCGGGCGTGAGCGGCGCGCGACAGGTTGCCGATGCCGCCGTAGAGATCGAGCAGCGCCTCGGCGCCGCGGATCCACTCGTCGACGAGCGAGACCAGCGCACGGTTCACCTCCAGGTTCACCTGGTAGAAGGCACCCGGCGACACGCGCAGCCCGTCGACCGTGAGCGCGGGGTTCCCCGCCACGGGGCGTCCCTTGATGGCGACGTCGGGGAGCCCACGGGTGGGCGCGGTGGCGTCGACCACCACGCGCTCGCCGTCGCTGCGCAGCTCCACCTCGCCGGCCGTGGGCCGCAGCAGCGCCGCGGCGGCGACGATCTCGGGGCGGGCAAGGTCATCGATTGCCGGCCGGAGAAACTGGTGGGTGCCCGGCCGATGAAAGCCTAGCTGGCCACTTTCGACCTGGAACTTCAACCGGGCGCGGGCGCCGGTGCGCCTCGGCGAGGGCAACGCCGCCTCCACCGGGGCCGCGATGCGGCGGCGTTCGAAGGCCCCCCGGACGAAAGCGAGTTTTCGCGCCAGTTGTTCCTCGTAGGGCAGGTCGGCCCAGGGCAGCAGGCCGGCGTCGACGAGGGGTGAAGCCATCGTCGCCGGGCTATCCTGGGGCCTCATGTGTGCGCGTCTCGCTCGGCTCTGGTTCTTGCTTCGCGACCCTGCGGGCTGGTCGGCCGATCACTATCGTCGCAAGAACAGGATGGACTACGCGGCCCTGTGGCGCCCGCGCCGATGAGGGTATTCAACGCGACGAAGGGCCTGCCCGTCGTCACCCTCGCCGAGGGGGGCTACGCCGGGAAGCTCGACGACTTCCAGTTCGAGATCGACTCGCTCGCGGTGCTCGGCTTCCGCCTGCGCGCGCCCGGTTTCTGGGGCGGGGCGCGCGGCGTGGCCGCGGGCAACGTCGTGCTCCTGGGTCGCGACTACGTGCTGGTACGGGACGAGGCGATCGTCGAGCGCGAGGGGCACCGCGCCGCCAGCACTGCCGGCCGCGCCTGGTTCGGCGACTGGGCCGGCCGAAAGGTGGTGGCGCGCCGAGGCGTGGAGCTGGGCACGGTGGACGATGTCGTCCTCGACGACCGGCCGAGCGTCGTGCGGGCCTGGGTGCTCGATGGTGGCCGGGTGGTCGTCCCGGGTCCGCGCGCGGAGCTGGCCGCCGACTCGCTGATCGTCGACGACGAGCGCGTGGTGGTCGGCACCGGCGAGAAGGTCGACAGCGTCGCGTGGTGGGCGAGGCTGGCGGAGATCCTCGCGGGGTGATTCTCTTCCTCGCCTGCGCTGGCGCCACGCTGGATGGTCCGCCCGTGACGCGCGACAGCCTGCGGTTGCGATGGCTCCAGGGCTATCCTGGAGAAAGCTGGGTGATCGCCCAGGAAGGCCTGTGGTGGGCGCTCTCCGACCTCGGCGCCGTCCCCGGCGACGGTGCGCTCCAGGTGGTGCGCGCGCAGCGCGACGAGGTGGTGTTCGACCTCGACTTGTCTGCGCTGGGGCTTGCCGAGGGCGCGCTGGAGCCGGCGCGGGCCGAGCTCGCGGGCAGTGCCGAGGCGGAGGCCCATGGGGCGGTGGACCTCGGGCGGTTCTTGCTGCGCACGCTCTACGAGCCCTGGCGCTACTACGCCATCACCGGGGCATGCCTGTCGCGACCGGAACCGCCGGACGTCGAGCACTACGCTGTCACCACCTCGCTGCTGCTCGCGGGCGACCGCCTCGTCCGCTACACCGCCAACCCGGCCACCCTCGACGCGGTGCTCTTCGTGGCCGGGGAGGGCGAGGGCGAGATCGCCGAGGGTACTTTCGTCGCGACGGAGCACGAGGCGGTGTCACTCATGCCGAATGGGCAGTTCCGCTACGCGGTCTACGACGAGACCGGCGCGCTCGCCCCCGCCGCCACGGTCGGCCCGGCCGGGCAGCCCGGGAAGTGCCGCTGGTGCCACGAGTACCGCCTTCAAACGGGCACGCCCGACAACGAGAGCGCCGAGGGCTACGTGGACTATGCTCGGTTCGTAGAGCAAGTCGGCGTCGCGACCGCGCGCTCTGACGAGGCGCGCGCGGCGGTGCCCGGGGTGGCGTGGCCCGGCGACCTGGCGCACGATCGCGCCGAGTGGCTGGCCGAGGCCTTCATGTGGCCCGACGCGGCGCGCGTGGCCCTCGAGTACGGCGACATCGACCTTGCCGGCCTCGCGAGCACCGATCTCGTCGAGTACGGCTGGACCGGGCGCTACCGCCGCGCCGACGTCGACGCGCGCGCCCCGTTCGCGGTGGTCCCGGTGGTGGAAGACACGAGGGAGGGGGGAGGAGACTACGCGGAAGCGGAGCTTCCAGGCTGCGGGGAGTAGGCTGTAGGCGGTAGGCGGTAGGCGGTAGGCGGTAGGCCGTAGGCAGTAGGCGGTAGGAGCGCGGCGTGGGGAGCTAGTCCACGACGAGGACCTCGTCGCGACTCACATCCTTCAGCAGCTTGCGGATCATCGCGATGCGCTCGGGTTCCTCGGCCCACACGTCGAGGAGCTGTCCCGCGAGGTCCTTGGCGCGGCGGAAGGCGCCCACGAGGTCGCCGGAGATGTCGGCCGCCGACTCGAGGTAGCTCATCAACTCCGGGAGGCTCTTGCCCTCGGCCCACATGCGACCGAAGGGGATCATCTCCGGGCACCAGCACACCTCGGAACGGGTGATGAACTCGCTCTCGCGCACCACCTCGCCGCGGCGAATCTTCTCGACGGCGCGGATCGCGTCGAGATCGTCGCCCTTGATGCGCAGCCGCACGCGCACGTCGCGACCGAATTCCTTGTTGACGGCGCAGAGCAGCCCGAACAGTCGCCCGGCGTCGAGCCCCTCGAGCAGGCCGTCGAGCACCATCTCGGTGACGAAGATCTCCTCGATCTGAACGTGTCGCAGCACGCGCCCACCGGCGTTGAGGCTGGCGTCGCCGGCGAGGTAGCCGATCCGCGTGAGGAAGCCGATCCGGGCCTCCACGTCGTCCCACACGCGTCCCGAGGCGCGCTCGGCGCGCTTGGCCATCTTCTCGGCGTCTTTCTGGCTGCGCCGGTCGGCCTGCGCCGCGAGCACGTTCGCGTCGCGCTCCAGGCGCTTCACCTCGCCTTGCAGCGTGAACGCGAGGAAACTCCGGTCGACCACCTCGCGGATGTGGTCGCGCCCGGCGCGCTCCAGCAGGTTGACGATCGAGTTGAAGGACAGCGCGAAGCTCGACCGGACGGGCTCGGGCTCGCCGCGCAGGTAGGTGTGCAGGGAGCGCTCGTTGTACTGCCACTCCTCGGCGTCGGTGCGGATCACCACGTGACCCACCTCGTCCATCCCGCGGCGCCCGGCGCGGCCGGCTTTCTGCATGAACTCCCGGGTGGTGAGCGGGCGCAGGGAGCGCCCGTCGTACTTGCGCAGCCCGTCGAACACGGCGGTGCGCGCGGGCATGTTGATGCCGAGGGCGAAGGTGCTGGTGCAGTAGAGCACCTTGATGAGCCTCGCCTCGTAGAGCTCCTCGACCAGCGCCTTGAGCTGCACGTTGAGACCCGCGTGGTGGAAGGCCACGCCTCGCTCGTAGAGGGCACGCAGCTCGGGCTCGAGCGCGTTGCCGGCGTCGCTGGCGGCGAAGGCGTCGAGGCGCGCGCCAATCTCGGCCTGGGCGGGCTTGTCCAGCAGTGACTTCCGCAGCCGCTGGCCGAGCGAACGCGCAAAGTTCTCGACGTTCTTACGCGAGAAACAGAAGTAGAGGTAGGGGAGGAAGTCTCGCTCCACCAGCAGGTCGAACACGTCGTGGTGACTGGTGGGCGGCGATCGGGGCGGCCCGTGGCGGCCGAATCGGCCGCCCTTTCCGTGGCGAGCGGGCCGAGCGTTCTTCTGCACCTTCTGCATCGCCTTGGCGAAGTCACTCGGCGAGCGCAGGCCCACGCCCACGTCGGCCACCCAGAACTGGAGCGGCACGGCCCGCTGGTGCTCCTCGATCACCTCCACCCAGCGCTCGCGCACCTGGCCCAGCCAGGCCGCGAACTGCCGCGCGTTGCGCAGCGTGGCGGACAGGCCCACGATCTGCACGCGGGCGGGCAGGTAGATGAGCAGCTCTTCCCAGGCGGTGCCGCGCTCCGGGTCGTCGAGGAAGTGGATCTCGTCGATCACCACCGCGTCGAGTTCGGGCAGCGTTTCCCCGCCGAGGAGCATGTTTCTCAGGATCTCGGTGGTCATCACCCGGCAGGGGGCATCGCGGCGGATCACGAGGTCGCCGGTGACCAGCCCGACCTTCTCCTCCCCGAACAAGCGGCCGTAGTCGCGGAACTTCTGGTTGGAGAGCGCCTTGATCGGCGCGGTGTAGACCACCTCCTTGCCGCGCGCGAGGGCGCGCTCCACCGTCCAGTCGGCGATGACCGTCTTGCCGGTGCCGGTGGGGGCGCAGACGAGCACCGAGTTCCCGGCCTCGAGCGCCCGAATGGCGTCGGCCTGGAACTTGTCGAGGGTGAGGCCGCGGTAGACCATCGGCGCGGGACTTTCTTGCATGTGCCGCGCCGCTAACCGCTGGGTTGATACGGGGCGGCCATGTGGATGGCAATCCTGTTGGCATGCGACGGCGAGCAATCGAAGGTGAGCGACTCGAGCGAGCCGGTCGACACCGGCCCCCAGGACGCCGATGGCGACGGCGTGTACACCCCCGACGACTGCCTCGACGACAACGCCAGCGCCTACCCGGGCGCCGTCGACCATCCGGGCGACGATGTCGACGCCGACTGCGACGGGCTCGACGGCCCGCCCATCGAGGGCTGCTCGCCGATCGACGTGCCCGACGTGTACGCCAGCATCGACGAGGCCGTCCAGAACGGCGACGTGAACATTTGCCTCGGCGCGGGCGAGTTCACCATGGCCGGGGTCGAGGAAGAAGACCGCCTCGCGGGGCTCAAGGGCCAGGGACGAGGCCTCACGATCGTCCACGACCCGGCCGCCCACTACGAGGTGTCCACCCTCGACCGGCTCACCGTCACCGGCGTGGCGATCACCTCGGGCTCCGCCAACTGGTACGACGTGAGCGCCGTCGACGCGTCGATCACCGGCATCGACAACTTCGCGTGTACGCGTTGCGGCCTCGTCAACTCGCCCGTCGAGCTGGCGGTACACGAGAGCTACGGCGGGATCAGCCTGGTTGACAGCTGGCTCGCCGGGGGCGACCCGGCCATCCACGTGGTGTCCAGCGGATGCCAGACTCGCGACGCCTGCAGCGGCCTCTACATCGACGTCCGCGCCTTCAACAGCACCTTCTCCAACAACGCGCGCGTGTACGACCTCGACCTGTCGGGCGAGTACAACCTCTTCCTGGTGGCCGACAACAGCATCTTCGTGGGCAACACCGAGAGCGTGCTGGAAGTGGATCTCGAACGCGGCGAGGTCACGCCCGCGGTGTACCCCGACGGCAGCAAGAACACCGCGTGGGACAACGGCGCCGACCCCTGGCCCGACGGCTACGAGATCAAGAACAACGAGGAAGACCCGATGCTCGACTTCGCCTTCGGCCCGCCGCGCCCGCTCGACGGTTCCCCGGTAATCGGCGCCGCCAACAGCGAGGCCACCCTGACCGACTACTGGGGCTTGCCCCGCGACGAGGAGCCCGATCGCGGCGCCGTGGAGTGGTGAGGGGAAGGGCGCGTCGAGCCCGTTGAAGAGGTCGTTGGCGGAGGCCGAGCCTTGACAGCAGCCGTGCACGGATTTTACGAGTGCGCGATGTCGTCCCCGCCGGCGGCGCGCGTCTCGCGCGTGTCCGATCATGCAGAGGTGCGCGGGCGCCTCCTCGCCGCGGTCAGGCGGGTCTGTCCCGCGTGGCTGGCCGACGATGCCGACGACATCGTGCAGATGGCGATGATGCGGCTCCTCGACGGGCGCGTGCAGGAGGTGAACTCCGCCTACCTCAACCGCCTGGCCTACTGCGCCACCATCGACGAGATCCGCCGGCGGCGGGCGATGCGCACCGTGGCCTCCGAGGAACTACCCGAGGTGAAGGCTGAAAATCCGTCGGCCGATCCAGGGCGAAAGGCGGACGACCGGGCGGTGGCCACCGCGATTCGCGACTGCCTCGCTGGGCTGCTCGACAACCGCCGCGCGGCGGTGGGTCTCTACCTCGAGGGACACACCGTCCCCGAGGTTGGGCGCCTCCTCGACACCACGCCGAAGAACGCGGAGAACTGGGTGTACCGGGGGCTGGACGACCTGAGGCAGTGCCTGCTCGGCAAGGGGGTGGCGCCATGACCGGCGACGATCGTCTCCGCGATCGCTGGGCGCGCGCGCCGCGCGAGGTGGCGCCCGGCTGCCCCGCGCCCGACCGTCTCTACTCGGCGGCGAGCGGCGAACTATCGGCCACCGAGGTGTCGAAGATCGTCGACCACCTCCGTGCCTGCGGGGCGTGCAGCGAGGACTGGCGACTGGCGCGCGAGGTCCACGGGCCAATCGCGGGCAACGTGGTGGCCGGTCCGCGCCACTGGTGGGTCGCCGCCGCGGTGGCGCTCCCGCTCGCGGCGCTCGCACTCTTCACCCTGCGGGGCGAGCCGCTCGACGACCCGATGCGCGCCGTGGCCGAGCCCGGCGCCTCCACCGCCCTGGTAGCCGAGGGCGCCACCCTGCCCCGCCAGGCGTTCACGCTCGAATGGTCGGCCGGGCCAGCCGGCACCTGGTACATCCTCACCGTGACCGACCGCAATCTCACGCTGTTGTACGCGTCGGGGCCGATCGAGACGACGTCACACCTGGTGCCGGCCGAGGAACTTCGCGGCGCCGAGCCCGGCGAGGAGCTGTTCTGGCAGGTAGAAAGCCTGCTGCCCGACGGGCGTCACGCCCGGTCGTCCACCTACGGCGTGGTGGTCCAGTAGTTGTTCCTGGCCGCCCTCGCGCTCTCGATGGCGGCCGACCCCATCGCGGCCTGTCGCGACGCGCGCGCAACCGAAGCCGATGGCTACCTCGCCTGGCGTTGCACCTACATGGCGGCGCGCAAGGGCGCCGACTGGCAGGCCGCCCGCGACGACTTGCAGTCCGGGGTGGCGACGGGCGACCCCTGGGCGATGGTGGTGATGGGTCACCTGCTGTCCGATCAGGGCAAGCCCGAGGCCGAGGCCGCCTACAATGCGGCGATCGCTGCGTTCTCCGGCCCCGAGTACCGGGGACAGGGCGCGGCGAACGCCGCCGGGAGCGGGCGGGCGCAGGCGCGCTTTGGCCTCGCCAACTTCCGCTGGCACCGGGGGACGAGCGCAATCGAGGTGGCGGGCATCCTCGACGCCGCCCTCGCCGATGCCGAGACCGGCGGCGACGAGATCGTGGTGGCCACCGCCCGCGCGCAGCTGGCACGCCACCTCTGGCGCACCGGCGGTGACTTCGAGCGGGCGTGGACGCTCGCCCGCGAGGCCGAGCTTCGCGCCTTCCCGGCTGGCCCCTACCAGCTTCGCCTCCTGGTGCTGCACGTGCTCGCCGGGGTGGCCGAGCTCACCGCGCGCGCCGACGACGCCCGGGCCTACCGGGCGCGCATGGTGAGCCTCGCCGCCGCCGAGGGCGACGCCTACGTGGAAGCCACGGCGCGCAACAACGTGGCGCAGGACTGGCTGGCGATGCCTGATCTCGCGCCCATCGGCGCCGCCGAGAACGAGGCGCGGCGGGCGCTCGACGCCGCCGATCGCGCCAAGAACCCCTACGCCCGCGCCGGGGCCCTGTGCACGCTTGCCCGGGCGCTCGGCCCTTCCTCGCCGGAGGCGCCTGAAACCTGGCGGGGCTGCGTGGCCACCTACAAGGAGGTGGGCGCGCCGGAGTCCGCCATCTACGGCCGCGCGGGACTCGCGACGGCCCTGGTGCACTCTGCGCCGCGGCAGGCGCTGGCCGAGGCTCGCGCCGCCGTGGCCGAGGCCGAGGCCGCCGGGGCCGACGACGCCGGCATCCTTGCCCGCATCGTGCTCGGGGCCTTGCTGGCGCAGCTGGGCGATCCGGCCGCCGAGACCGAGCTTCGCGGGGCCATC
>VGRQ01000082.1 GCA_016875315.1 Deltaproteobacteria bacterium
CGGCCAGGCCCAGCCGTTGGCGGGCAACTCGGCCGGCGCGCTCGCCGCCGGCGTGGCGGTCTCGGCGCCGAAGAGCCGGTTGTAGTCGGCGTCCTGCGCCAGCGCCATGCTGGCGAGGAGCAGGAGCGGGCTCACGAGGCGCTCCGAGCGCTCTCGTCGCCCAGCATCTCGGTGATGCGCAGGGCGAGCTTGTCGCCGATCATCACCACCTCGCCCCGGGCGATCACCCGGCCGCCGACCACGAGGTCGAGCGGCGTGTCGCTGTCGCGGCCGAGGTCGACCACGTCGTCGCGGTCGAGCTCGGCGAGCTGGCGGACGGTGAGCTTGGTGCGACCGAGCTCCACGACCACGTCGACGGGCAGATCGGAGAGGAAACTGACAGGGTGGCGTTCAGACATCGAGGTGTCTCCCGACACTCTCTGCTTCGGTCAGCCCCCTCGGGACTTTAGCGACGCCCGCGAAGATTCACTCGTTCGCGATCGTCAGGCGCTTCTCCACGCGGAAGGAGCGCTGCCCGTCACACGCGCCGGGCTCGCCCACGAGCGCGAGGCGCCCGTTGACCACGCCCTTGGCGGCGCTCACGGCGCCGAGAGGGATCTCCGCGCCCACGCCGATCCCGCGCAGGGCGCCGAGGGTCGACCGGATGCGGGCGAGTTCCACCACCAGCTCCACCTCGCAGGCGCCCACGCGGTCGAAGTTCGCGTCGCGCTGCGACTGGCCCTTGGCCGACGCCGGCAGTTCCACGACGCCGGCCACGCCGCGCAACAGGTGCGCAGGCAGCGCGATCGTGAGGCGCCCCGCCGGCTCCTCTTCTGTCCCGAACTCGATCACCGCCGCGACGACGGTGGAGGCCACCGGCGTGTCCGCCACGCCGTGGCGATTGGGCGTCGCCTTGCGCGGCACCAGCCGCGGCGCGGGGCGCACCGGCCAGTGGGCCTCGATGGCGAGGAAGAGCTCCTCGCTCAGGCGCGTGGCCACGCGAAGCTCCACGTCAGACGCCCCCCGGCCGGTCGCGGGCAGGGCCTGCACCGGGGTGACATCGCCGAACAGGCGCGCGGTGAGGCGCTCCAGGAGCGGTCCTTCCAGCACGCAGAAGCCAGAGACGTTGCCGCGCTCCACGTAGAACCCGGTGAACGCCGCGCCGTCGCGGACCTCCGGCCACTCGAGCAGCTCGCCCACGGTCAAGAGACCGGCCTGCAAGAGGCGAATGGGCGCGTCGCTGCCGGAGCGGGTGAGCATGCGCGTGCGCAGGCGACGCAGCGCCTGCCGGATGCAGTCCTCCACGAGGGGGACAGCGCTCACGATCTCCCGGTCCTGGGCGAGCACGGCGGTAGACATTACTGCACCACGAACTGCGTGAAGTAGATGCGATCCACGCCCCCCTGCGGGCCGAGCACGCCGTTGACGCGCGCGTGCAGCTCGTCGCGGAGCCGGGTCTTGCCGTCGACGCCCTCGAGTTCCGACCACGTGTAGTCCGAGACGCCGGTGATGATGCTGTCGCGGAGCTGGGCGGCCTTGGCCGTCACGGCGCTGGCGTCCTGCGCGTCGCTGTCGACCTGGACTTCCATGCGGAGCACGCGGCCACCGCCGCTGCCGCGCAGGTTGACGGTGAAGGTGCCGAGGCTGGTGACGATGCTGTCGCCGGTCATCCCGGCGCTCACCGCCGCCTTGCCCCCGTGGCTGGAGGGGCCGCCGTGCTCGCCCTCGGCCGCCGGGGCGGCGCCGTGTCCGCCCTCGGTCGGCGCATCGGCGGCCTCGCCGTGATCGCCCTCGGCAGGCGCCTCGCCGTGCTCGCCCTCGCTCGCCTGGGCGCTGGAGGGCAGCGCGAGGCTCGCGCCGTAGCCGCCACCCGCGCCGAGGAGGAGGACCCCCACGAAGGGAAGGGTCTTCTTCATCTTGCTGGGGGGCGGCGGGAGCTCGGCGTCGTCGTCCATGAGGGCCTCCTGCACTCGTTTCGGTCAGCGCCGCGGGAACTTGAGGCGCTACACCAGCTGGAGGAGCTGCTGCAGGGTGTCGTTCGCCGTCGTGATCACCTTGCTGCTCGCCTGGTAGCTGCGCTGCGCGGTGATCATCTGCACGAACTGCTCCTCGAGGTTCACGTTCGACTTCTCGAGCGCGTAGCCGGAGATGCTGCCGCGCCCGCCGGTCCCCGCCGCGCCGATGGCGTACTCCCCGGCGCCCGGCGTGGCCGCGAAGAGGGCGGAACCCACCCGGGTGAGCTGGTCGGGGGCGGCGAAGGTGGCGAGCGCCACCTGGCCGATCGCCAGCGTCTCGCCGTTGTCGTAGCTGCCCGAGATCACGCCGTCCTCGTCGATGCTGATGCCCGTCAGCGCACCGGCCTTGCTGCCGTCCTGCTCCACGGCGGTGACCGCCGACTCGTCGCCGGTCATGCTCAGGCTGCCGTCGGTCTCCGTCCCCGAGCTGTCGAGGCCGAAGTCGAAGTCGATCGACGGCGTGGCGCTGCCGGCGAAGCTCCAGGTGGTGCTGTCGGCGGTGCTGGTCTGGGTGAACCCGGACACGTTGCCGTCGGTGTCGAAGTCCACCGTGCCGGTGGCGATCTCGAAGGCGTAGCCCGACTCGCTGGCGTAGGCGGTGCCGGTGGAGTCGTAGGCCTCGGACGCGTCGCACACGGCGCGCCAGGTCCACTGGTCGTTGCTGGTCCGCTCGAAGAGCACCGTCACGTCGTGCGACTGGCCGCGGCTGTCGTAGATGGTCACCGAGGTGGTGAAGTCGGCGGCCTCGCCGGCCTCGAGCAGGGTGCTGGAGCCGGTGCCGGTGCCGTAGAAGTCCAGCGCGGCCAGCTCGGTGCCCACCTCGGTGGCGGCGCTGAGGTTGGCCTCGAGCGTGATGCTCGAGGTGGCCTCGGGGTCGAGGGTGCCGGTCGGGATCTGCAGGTCGCCGAGCATCGCGCCCACCGCCCCGCCCTGGCCGGAGTAGCCCTGGAGGCGGTAGCCCTGGGCGTTGACGACGAAGCCCTGGTCGTCCACGCCGAACTCGCCGGCGCGGGTGAAGTAGGCGCCGTCGTCGCCCTGCACCATGAAGAAGCCGGCCCCGGAGATCGCCATGTCGGTGGCGTTGGAGCTGGTCTCGAAGCTGCCCTGGCCCATGAGCGTGGCCACCTGGTTGGTCACCGCGCCGGCGCCCACCTGGCCGCCGCCACCCACGCCGAACACGTGCTGCGGGAGGAAGTCGGAGAAGGAGGCCCGGCCCTGCTTGTAGCCGACGGTGTTCATGTTGGCGATGTTGTCGCCGATCACGTTCATCCACGTGGACGACACGCCAAGACCGGACGCACCAACGCTGAGGGTAGAGAAGAGCGACATGTGATTTTCCTCCGAGGGTTGAGTGGGTTCGGAGCGCGTCGGGCTCCTCTCCCGGTTCCAGGCCCCCTTGGAAAATCCGTGGTCCGGCCTGGGTAACAACGTTGGGTGCTTATCGAGCAACCACCGTCGAATCGATGTTGGTGAAGATGTTGCCTATGGCCTCTTGTCGGCTGAGAGCGGTCACGACTTTACGGTCGGGCACGCCCACGATGAACGCATTGTCGCCGAGGAGCACGAGGCTCTCGCGCGCGCCCTTGCGGGCGAGGTTGTCGACGGCCTTGTTGAGGTCGGCCATGTCGAACTCGTCGAGCTCGATGCCGCGCGACTGCAAGCGAGCCTGGGCATGCTTGCTGAAACTGACACCCTGCGGCTCGACCTCGGCCGAGCGAGCGGGCGGGGGACGCAGCAGCGCGTCGAGCTGGTCGCCGAAGCCCGGAAGGCCCTCGATACGCTGCAGCTCGCGCGGCGGCGCGTAGCCAACCTGGCCAACCCGGTCGATCACGGCTCGGTCTCCTCGACCGACAGGATCTGCGAGAGCTCGATGGTGACGCCATCGACCTCGAGCAGCGGCGAGCCGGTGGACAGGTCCATCGCCTCGACGGTGCCCACGATGCGGCTATCGACGGCCACCGCGTTGCCATCGGCATCGGTGGCCTCGAAGCTGAAGGTGTACTCGCCCTCGGGGCACTGCGCCCCGTTGAGGTCCTTGCCGTCCCAGGCGTAGGTGCCGTCGCCTTCCGCGAGCGCCCCGATGTCGCCCGACCACACCACCACGCCGTCGGCGTCGGTGATGGTGAGCGTGGTGCTCGCGGTGTCGGCCGCGGCGTCGTAGTGCAGAGTCTCCTCCCCCGCACCCGAGTAGCTGAAAGCGTTGCCTGTCGCGACGACGTCTTTCCCGATGAGGTTGGTCATCGCAGCGTTGTTCATCGACATGTTGACCATGTAGAGCGACTCCATGCCCGTGGTGAGCGTCTGGAGCTGCTCGAGCGAGGAGAACTGCGCGAGCTGCGCCACGAACTCCTCGTTGCTCATGGGGTTGAGCGGGTCCTGGTACTGCAGCTGCGTGGTGAGCAGCTTCAGGAAGGCGTCCTTGCCGAGCTCGTCGCCGGTAGAGGCGCTCGTGGCCGTCGAGAGCGTGCTCGCGGGAACGAGGCCGTCGATGCTGCTGAGGTCCATGGGCTTGGCTTCGGCGAAAAAAGGGTGGACTTGAGTGAATCAGGCGTCGCGGTCGAGGCGACCGTGGCGGGTTGGCTCGGCCGTGGCGGCGCGGCGCCCGGGACGGGGCGCGGGCCAGGGCGGCAGCTCCTCGCGACGAGCCTGTGGATTGGAGTTCTCGTGTGACATGTGACTGCTTGTGTTGTCGAGTGATTGACTCGCCTCGGCGGCCTTGACGGCTTGCGCCGTCTCGACCGGACGCTCGGCGATGTCGAGGGAGCCGAGCTGGTAGCCCTCGCGCGCAACGGCGGCGCGGATACTGTCTTGCTCGGCGGCAATGATCTCCCGTACCTGCGCGTCGGCGCGCACGGCAAGATCCAGGGTGTTGTCGTGCCGCACCACGTCGATCTCCCACGCCTGGCCGCTTTCGTTGACCCGGACGGTCACGCCGTCGCGCACCTCCAGCGCGCGCAGGTCCATGGCGGCGGCGGTGTCGACGATCTCGGGAGCCTCGAGCTCGACCGGGGCGCCGGTGGCGGCGACCGGCGCATCGGAGAAGCGGAAGGGCTCCCGCGGCACGGCGAGTCCCCTCACCTCGATGTCGATGCCCATGCGGTCGAGGTGGGCCGCGAGCGCGTCGTGGTCGGTGACTTCGCGGGGCTCGTCGTCGCGGCGCGGGTGGGGCTGGCTCTCGCCACCGCGGTCGTCGCCGGCGCCCGGAGCCTCGGTGGGATCGTCATCCGCGGCCGGCGGCTGGGCCGGCACTTCCCGCGAGTGGAAGCCGAGCGCGGCGTCGAGGAACACCCCGCTCTCCCCTTCCCCGCGAGCGGGCGGCGAAGCCGTCCGAGGGCCGGACGAGGGGTCGACACCCACCAGCTGGGCGCCCGTCCCCTCCCCGGCACCGGTGGTTTCCGCCTTCTTTCCCCGCTTGACCGGCTTCAGCTGCGGCTCGGCGCCCAGCGAGAAGAAGTCGCTCACCGCCATGGCCAGCAGGCCGTCGAAGCCTTGCTCGGCGCGCGGAGCCGGGGCGGGCGCGGGCTCGGCCTCCAAGGCCAGCGCGAGGATGGGCGCGCTCATGGCGTCGCCGCCGGCAGCGGGATCGGCGCGGCCATGCGCTCGGCGAGGTCGGCAGCCCTGGAAGGGGGCAGCGCCACGAGCAATCTCCCGGCCCTGGTGCGGTTCATGCGATCGAGCACCTCGACCGCCAGCTCCGGCGGAAGCTCGTCGAACATCGGCGCCACGTTGCTGGCGCGACCCGACTCGATCATCTTCACCAGCGCCATGACCTTCTCCTCGCGGGCCGTGTCGGCCTGCGACAGGAGCGCGGCGATCTCGTCGCGGGTGGACTGGAGCACCTTCAAGCGCTCGGCGAGCGTGGTCTCGGCGGACTTGAGCTCCGCCTCGGCGGCGGCCACGGCGTACTCGCGCTTCTCGATCTCTCGCTCGCGGTGGCGCAGGTCCTCGCTGAGCTTGTGGACCCCCTGGGCCTCGACGTCGCAGTACTGCTCCACCTCGGTGATCGAGGGCCGCAGCGCGTTGTTGGCGAAGGCGCCGCCCGCGGTCGAGAGCCCGCCGAGGCAGGCCAGCGCCAGCCAGCCGCGCCGGGTCACGCGCTCTCCCGGCGGCGAGCGGCGAGCTCGTCCATGCGGGCCGCGTCGCGACGCGACTCGTCGAGACTGGCTTCTTGCTCCCGGTGATCGATCACGTTCTGCATGGCGATCTCGTCGCGCACGCGCACCACGTGCAGCGCGCGCTTCTGTTCCACGTCGCGCTCCTTCTGGGCCAGGCGCGCCGCCTCGCGACGCTCGGCCATCTCGGAGCGCAAGCGGAAGGCGTAGTAGGAGGCAAGATCGAGGGCGTCCTCGAGGTCGGTCTCGCTCCGCGCGCGGGCCACCGACTCGCGCACCGCAACCAGCCGGGCAAGCTGCGCCTCGCGCTCGTCTTCCGCCTTGCGCACCGCCACGGCCGTTTCCTCGCGGGCGAGGGCGCGGAGGCGAAGCAGGGTGTGAAGCGTGGCCGACACGAGGGGGGTATCGGCTGGGAGGGGGGTGGCTTGAGGCAGCTAGGTCGCCTCGACCACCTCCACCACGCGGGCAACGGCGCGCCACTCGGTACCCGTGTCGATCATCAAGTCGGGGTGCGCCGGGTTGGCGGACGACAAGACCCAGGCGCCGTCACGCCGCGAGGGAACCTTGATCGCGGCGAGGTGCTCCTCGGCCGTCGCGGCCGTCACCAGGACCGGTCGCCCCTCCACATCCTCAGGTCGCGACCCCGAGAGCCACTCGCACAGGACGAGGTCGCCGTCGCGGATCGGGTGCGCCCCACCGTCCATCGAGTCGCCGCTGGCGCGTACGACGAAATGGCGCGCGGCATCGACACGACGTGCGCTCCGGACCGCGACCTGCCGCTCCGGGGCGTCGCCGTACTGCCCTGCGGGGAGGCCACAGGCCACCTTCAGCTCGTAGAAGGGCAGTTGCACGACGGTCACGCCACGCACGGGCGCGAGCCTCCACCCGTGACCCTCCGCATGGAGCAGCACCCGGTGACGCGTGCCGGGCAGGCCGGCATCGGGCCCGAACCAGCGCCGCATGCGGTCGCCGAGCACGTTGGGTCCGCCGGCCTGCACCGTCACCACGTTCACCGCGATCTTCCGGAAGTAGAACAGCAGGGCCTCGCCGTCGACCTCCACCGTCACCTCCCCCTCCGGCATCGCCGGGTACTTGTCCCGGTCGAAACGAAGAATCGGCTTGCGGTCGCTGTGGCTCAGGTCCATCGGGAGCCCCCCAAGGGGCACCAGTCTCCCCGCTGCCGCCGGTGTCGCCAGGTACTTCGCCAGCCGGTAATCGACCATTTCGGCCGTCATCCGGTCGAACACCTCCCGATCTCCCGCCGCCACTTCCAGGCACGACACAAACTCGTCGCCGCGAAGCTCGAACCATCGGCGGCTGAAGCCTTGGGCGCGATCGAAGATCCGCAGCGGCATCTCGCGCCACCTCCGGACGAAGTCGCCCAGGTCCCCCCCGGCCACCTCGTGCTCCCGCAGTTCACCACGCAGCTGGGGACGGCTTCGCAGGTGCTCGCGGCATCGCTCAGCCAGCTCGGGCACCGAGATCGACCTGTGGAGTGCGCCAACATCGTTCAGCACCTCCAGCGTCACCATCTTGTAGCTGCGCGACATCGGTGTGCCCGAGAGATCGATGAACCAGTCGCGGCGCGCGTTGAGCACCCCCTGCTCCTCGGGCGAGAGTCCGGACATCGAGCCGACGAAGTCGAACCAGGTCCGGCGGCGCTCCTCGGCCGGTCGGAGGGTGCCGTTCGCGGCGAACAGCTCCCTCGCCGTGGGGCGCCGGGCGTGCTCGTCGCAGAACTGCTGGTAGGCGCGCACCAGGGCGTCGCCGGGTGGCGGGTGTACCCACCGCTCGAGGAAGGCCAGGGCCTCGAGCTCGATGTCGACGCTGCACCCGGCAGGCAGTTCCAGCTCGTGCGCCCTCAGCCTCGCGACCGCCTGCGCGGCGGTGACGTCAGTTCCGAGCAACGCGCACAGGGCGCGCGGCTTCACGAGGAAACCCCGGTGATTCCCGATGAAGTCGATCACGCGGAGCGCCGGCTTGCCCCGCGACCCCTTGCGCAGGCCGCGCCCGAGCTGCTGCAGGAAGATGATGGGCGACTCCGTGGGTCGGAGCATGAGGACGGTGTCCACGTCGGGAATGTCGACGCCCTCGTTGAACAGGTCGACGGTCACGATTGCCTCGATCTCGCCGGCACCGAGCTTGCGAATGCTGTCCGCCCTCGGCGCGCTCTGCGGCCCGGAGTGTACCGCGACCGCCGTGACACCGTGCTCCGCGAAGTAGGCAGCGGTGAAGTCGGCGTGCGCCACCGAGCAGCAGAACACCAGCGCCCGCCGGAGGCCAGGCGCGTGCTGGCGGTACTCTCGGAGGGCCTGCGCGGCTCGTTCACGGGTGGCCGCCTTCGCCGCGAGGGCATCGAGGTCGAAGCGGCCTCCGCGCCAGGGGATGTTGGTGTAGTCGAGCTCGTCGGCCACGCCGTAGTACTGGAACGGGCACAAGAGCCCCCGCGCGATGCCCTCGTGGATGTCCACCCGCGCCACCAGGTTGTCCCCGCATAGCTCCAGGATCTCTGCTCCATCCGTGCGATCCGGCGTGGCGGTGAGCCCGAGCAAGAATCGTGGCCGGAAGTGCTCGAGGAGCTTGTGGTACGACGCGGCCGCCGCGTGGTGGAACTCGTCGATCACGATGTAGTCGAAGTGGTCAACGGCGAGCGTCTGGAGGTGTTGCCGCCGGGCGAGCGTGGCCACCGAGGCGAACACGATGTCGGCGTCGGGACGCTTCTGCTGGCCAGTGACGAAGCCCACCGAGCGGTCGGGCAGCACCCGCCCCCAGCTCTGGGCGGCCTGGACGAGAATCTCTTCGCGATGGGCCACGAAAAGGGCTCGCCGGGCGCCCGAGGCCGCGACGTCGAAGGCCGCCAGCAGCGTCTTGCCGAGTCCGGTGGCCATGACCACCAGGCCGCGCGACTCCGCCTGCTCGCGAGCCCGCGACAGGGCGGCGAGCACCTCCCGCTGGATGGCGTGGGGCACGGGAACGGGGGCGGCTCGCTCCGGCGGAGGAGCGAGGACCTGCGGAACGGTGATGTTCCGAGCCCGCCGCTGGTACGCCAAGAGCAGCTCGGGCGAGAGCGGCGACGACCGGGGCGACTGGAACAGGTGAACGAAGCGGCGGCGAATGGTGTCGAAGACGCCGCCATCGGCACGTCGCACGTGTAGGTTCCACTCGACACCGTCCGACAAGGCGCTCCTGGACAGGTTGCTGCTACCCACGAAGGCCACCCCGTGGTGGCCAGAAGCGAAGATGTAGGCCTTGGGGTGGAAGGCCTCCTCGCCGAGCGTCTGGTACAGGCGCACCTCCAGGCTCGCCTCGCGGGTGGCCAGGGTGTGCAGGCGGTGCAGCGCGTGCGGGTGGGTGAAACCAAGGTAGTCGCCGGTGATTACCCGCACGCGCGCACCCCGCGCCAGCGCATCCACCAGGTCGTCCTCGATGGCATCGAGCCCGCCTGGCTGCACGAAGGCGGCGAGGATGTCGATCTCCCCGGCGGCCGCGATGGCACGGCGAAGAGGGGGCAGGAAGTGCTGCTCGGCGCCGGGCACAAACGCCGGGATCTCGGCGAAGGGATCGGCGCGGGTGCCGTACTTCTGCTTCGCGGGGATGACGCCGCGCACGCCCCCCCCGGGGATCGGCCATGTCGCCCCGGTACCGCGGTATCAGGTGCACGTGGAGGTGTCCGACCGTCTGCCCCGCCGCCTCGCCCGCGTTGAAACCAACGTTGTACCCGTCTGGATGCCGCGGGCCGAGGTCGAGCGAGGCCTTCATCACGTCGAGCGCATCGAGGATCGCGACTTGCTCCTCGCGGGTGGCCTCGAACCAGGTGGCCACGTGTCGCCGGGGAATCAGGAGCGTGTGCCCGTCGCTCACCGGGAAGCCATCGAGCATCGCGACCACGAGATCGCTGGACCAGACGACACGTCCAGGCGGCAGGCAGCAGAACGGGCAACTTGCGGTCACGAGGCGACGGCCGGGCGCCAGTGTACCGCGCGCGGCGCCGCCGTGCGGACGCCACCCCGGCTGGCGGCAACTCCATCGCACCCAACGGTCCCACCGACTTGCCGCCGCCGGGGGCTCGGATCGCGGCGGCAACTCCATCGCACCCGGCGGTCCCCTCGACTTGCCGCCGCCGGGGGGCCGTTTCGCGGCGGTAACTCCATCGCACCCGCCGGTCCCCGCGACTTGCCGCCGCCAGGGGCTCGCATCGCGGCGGCAACTCCATCGCACCCAACGGTCCCACCGACTTGCCGCCGCCGGGGGCTCGGATCGCGGCGGTAACTCCGTCGCACCCGGCGGTCCCCTCGACTTGCCGCCGCCCACCCCCTACTTCACCACCCCTTCCATCCCCTGCAACACCGCCTCGTAGGCGGTGGCCTCCTCCACCGGCTGCGTGAGCCAGGCGTGGATCCGGGGAATCCGCGCGATGGCGTCGTCGACGACGGGACTGCTCCCCGCCTTGTAGGCGCCGAGGCGGACCAGCTCCTCGTTCTGGCTCCAGGCGGCGAGCACCGCGCGCACCTTGCGCGACAGCTCGTAGTGCCGCGGGGAGACGACGACCTGCTGCACGCGCGAGATCGAGTGGAGCACGTCGACGGCGGGGAAACGTCCCTCGGCGGCGATGCGACGCGAGAGCACCACGTGGCCGTCGACGATGCCGCGCACGGCGTCGCCCACGGGGTCGGCTTCCACGTCGTCGCCGTCGACCAGCACCGTGTAGAGCGCGGTGATGCTGCCCCGGTCGGCGGGCCCCGCCCGCTCGAGCAAGCGCGGCAAGAGCGCAAAGCACGAGGGCGTGTAGCCGCGGGTGGTGGGCGGCTCGCCCACCGCGAGGCCGATCTGTCGCTGGGCCATCGCCAGCCGGGTGACAGAATCGACCATCATCATGACGTCCGCTCCCTGGTCGCGGAAGTGCTCGGCGATGGTCATCGCGAGGAATGCGCCACGGAGCTGGAGCACCGGCGCCTTGTCGCTGGTCACCACCACCACCACGCTGCGGCGAAGGCCCTCCGGTCCGAGCACGTCCTCGAGGAACTCGCGCACCTCGCGGCCGCGCTCGCCGATGAGCGCGATCACGTTCACCGCCGCCGCGGATCGCCGCGCGATCATCCCCATCAGCGTGCTCTTCCCCACGCCGGAGCCGGCCATCAGGCCCACGCGCTGCCCGCGCCCAAACGTGAGCAGGCCGTCGAGCACCCGGACGCCAGTGGGCAGCGCCTCGCGGACGAGAGAGCGCGCCAGCGCGTCGGGGGGCGCGGCGTGGAGCGGACGCGACACCAGCCCGGGGATCGGCCCCTTGCCGTCGAGAGGCTGGCCAAAGCCATCGATGACCCGGCCCTTGAGCAGGTTCCCCACCCACGCCACCGGCATCTCGCCGGTACACTCCACGCGGGCGCCGTGGTGTACCCCCTCCAGGGCACCGAAGGGCATGAGCAGGGCGTGACGCTCCCTGAAGCCCACCGTCTCGGCCGCGCCGGCGCCGGCGATCTGCACCACCTCGCCGAGCCGCGCCCCGGGCACGTCGGCGGTCACCAGCGTGCCATGCACCGACACCACGCGCCCGCCGCGACGCTCCACGGGCGCGCGGCGCCAGCGCTCGGCGAGCGAGTCGAGCCCGAGTGTGTCTTGAGGGACCACGCCCTCCCTTCGGTCAGCCGCCCGGGAAGTTGAGCCCTACACCAGCTCGTAGCGCATGGTGACGCGCTTGCCCTTGCGCTCCACCTCCAGCTCGATGACCGGCTCGCGACGCAGCTTGAGGTAGGCGCCCACCGCCGAGAAGAGGTCGTGTACCACCAGGCCGTTGACGTTCTTGACCACGTCGCCCGAGCGCAGGCCACCCTCGCGCAGGATCGAGCACTTCGCCAGTCCCACGCGGAAGCCGTCGGGCTTGCCCTCGGCAGACTTGTTCACCCGCACCGAGCCGAGCTTCATCAGCTCCTTGACGTGCTTGGCGTAGTAGTCCACCACGTCGCGCTCCACGCGCCACTCGCCCTCGGCCACGTTCTCCACGCCGTCGTCGGCGTTGACGGGGCAGGTGTCGACCTTGCCCTTGCCCGAGGGCTTGCGCGCCTTGCTGGCGGTGATGCTCTTGCCCTGCTTCTTCGCGTGCGCCACCACCGGAGGCTCGAAGCTAGGCGGCGGCTCGGCGGTATTGGGTTCCGCCACCACCTCGGCGGCAGCGGCCGGGGGGACCGCCTCCACCGGCCTCTCCACGCGAGCCGGCGCCGGGGCGGGCGCGGGCGCG
>VGRQ01000083.1 GCA_016875315.1 Deltaproteobacteria bacterium
GACGGGCGTGCCATTCGCTCGCCGATCGTCGGCACCTTCTACCGGTCGCCGTCCCCCGACGCCCCGGTCTACGTCAACGTGGGCGACCGCGTGCGAAAGGGCCAGGTCGTGTGCATCGTCGAGGCGATGAAGCTGATGAACCAGGTCGAGAGCGATCTCGACGGCGTCGTCGCCGAGATCCTCGTGGAGAACGCGCAGCCGGTCCAGTTCGGTCAAGACCTGTTCCGCCTCACGGCCGGCTAGGCCGTGTTTCGCAAGATCCTCATCGCCAACCGCGGCGAGATCGCCATGCGCGTCATCCGCGCCTGCCGCGAGCTCGGCATCCGGACGGTGGCCGTGTACTCGGAGTGCGATCGTCACGCCTTGCACGTCCGTTTTGCCGACGAGAGCGTTTGCATCGGTCCCGCGCAGGCGAGGCAGAGCTACCTCAACATCCCCGCCGTCATCTCGGCCGCCGACATCACTCGCGCCGACGCGATCCATCCCGGGTACGGCTTTCTCGCGGAGAACGCGACGTTTGCCGAGGCGGTCAACGCGCATGGGATGACCTTCGTCGGCCCCTCGCCCGAGCACCTGCGCCAGTTTGGCGACAAGCTCAGCGCCAAGGCGGCGGCGCGCGCGGCTGGCCTGCCGCTGTTGCCCGGGAGCCACGGGGCCGTCGACACTCTCGACGAGTGTGTCGAGGTGGCGCGGCTGGTGGGCTTCCCGCTGATGCTGAAGGCGGCGGCGGGCGGCGGCGGCAAGGGCATGAGGGTGGTGGAAGACGAGGAACAACTTCGCAAGGTGTTCGCCGTCACCAGCGCCGAGGCGCTCGCGGCCTTCGGCTCCGGCGCGGTCTTCCTCGAGCGCTTCCTGCGCACCCCCCGGCACGTCGAGGTGCAGTTTGCAGGCGACCGCTTCGGCGCCGCCGTGCACGTGGGCGAGCGAGACTGCTCGATGCAGCGCCGTCACCAGAAGATCATCGAGGAGGCACCGGCGCCCAACCTGGCCGAGGGCCTGCGCGACCGGATCCGAAGCGCGGCGGCCCGGCTCGTCGCCAGCACCGGCTACGTCACGGTTGGCACCTGCGAATTCCTCGTCCAGGACGACGAGTTCTTCTTCCTCGAGGTCAACCCGCGCATCCAGGTGGAGCACCCCGTCACCGAGCTGGTCACCGGGATCGACCTGGTGCAGCTGCAGATCCGCCTCGCCGCCGGCGAGCCCATGCCCTTCGCCCAGTCGGAAGTGCGCCTGCGCGGGCACGCCATCGAGGTGCGAGTCAACGCGGAGGACCCGTGGAAGTTCACCCCGTCACCGGGCCGTGTCACCGGCTACCACGCGCCGGGCGGTCCCGGGATCCGTGTCGACAGCGCGATCCACGAGGGTGCGATGGTGCAGCCCTACTACGACTCGCTGGCCGCCAAGCTGGTGGCCTACGCGCCCGACCGGGAGTCGGCAATCCGCAAGCTGCTGGGAGCGATGGACGAGTATGTGGTAGAAGGGATTCGCACGTCGCTGCCGCTGCAGAAGCTTCTCCTTGCCGACCCGGCGTTCAGCGCGGTGACCTTCCACACCCGATTCATCGACGAGTGGCTTCGGAGCCGACCGGGGTGACGCCAGAGTGAGCAACGAACGCCAGCGACTCGAACAAGAAGCGCTCCAGCAACTCAACCGCGGGAGCACGGATGGTGCGCTCCGCGCCTACCTGCAGATCCTACGCCTCGATCCGAAGGATCGGCGCGTGCGCCAGAAGGTGGGCGAGATCTACCTGCGCCAGGGGAAGAACGCCGACGCGGAGAAGCACCTCCGCGAGGTGGTCGACTCGCTGCTGAAGGAGGGGAGCCATCGCGCCGCGGTGTCGGTGCTGAAGCAACTCGCGGGGCTCCGCCCCGACGACCCGCAGATCCAGTCCGTTCTCGGCGAGTGTTACCTCGCGGGCGGGTACCAGTCGGATGCCCGCGCTGCCCTCGACGCCGCGGTGCGTGGCTGGGTGTCCCTGGGCAAGCCGCTCCTCGCCGCGAAGCCGGCGCGACGCGTGGCCGATTCTGCTCCCGGCGACGTGACCCTCCGCCTCAGGGTGGGCGAGTTGCTCCAGTCGGGGGGCGACGCCGCCGGGGCGCTGCTGGCCTACCAGGAGGTGATCGACGAGTTCCGGCGGCGCGGCAGGCTCGACGAGGTGGGGCGCGTGGCCGAGATCGCCCTGGCGCTCAAGGCCGACGACGTGGGACTCCTGCTCGATGCCGCGCAGGCACGCATCGCCGCGGGCGACTGCAAGCGTGCGCTCCAGGCGCTGCAACCAGCGTTCGCCGCCGCGCCCAAGGAGGCGCGCACCCTCGACTTGCTCGCCCGGGCCTTCGAGGGCTCGGGCCAGCCCGACCGGGCCCTGAAGGTGCTGGTGGAACTGTCTCGGGTGGCGGGCGACCGTGGCGAGATCAAGGGCGAGGTGGAGGCACTGCGTCGTGCCGCCGCCCTCGTCCCGGACGACGAGGACATCCAGTCGCGACTGGCCAACGCCGAGGAGCGCCTCGGGCGTCTCGAGCAGAAGCTCACTGGCCTGCCCTTCGCGCAGCCGGTACACGAGGACGAGCTGAGGGTCGTGGTGCGCGCCGAGGTGCTTGCGCGCTACGGGCTGGCCGACCGCGCGGAGAGCGAGGCGCGCGCCGCCCTGTCGTCGCGGGCCGACTCGGTGGCGCTGATCGCGGCGCTCGCCGAGGTGCTCGTGTCCGCGGGGCGGAGCGCTGAGGCCCTGCCGTGGATGGAGCGCCTCCTGCCAAGGGCGGGCGCCGAGGCCGACGCGGTGATCGACCGGATGGCGTTGATCCGCGGCATGCCCGCGGCTGCGTCGCTCGACGAGGAGCTGCTCGAGGAAGACGACCTGTCCGGGGCGCTTGGCGACGGGCCCCCGGAGCCGCCGGAGACCGAGGAGCTGCCGGCCGCCAACGGGGGACCGGAAGCCGAGGGCGACCGGCTGGCGCGCCGGGGCGATTTCGGCGGCGCGCTCCTTGCCTGGCGCCGCGCGCTCGCCGACGACCCTCTCAACGATGGCGTGCTTGCCAAGATCGCCGAGCTGCGCAACGCGGCGCGGTCGACCACGCCGGAGCCCCCCGCGGCGCCAGCCCGGCCCTCGGAGGGAACCTTCGCCGAGGTGGAGCCGGAGTCGCTCGACGAGGTGTTGCCCGAAGGCGGCGTTGCCGAGGCGCGGGCGCTGGCCGCCGTGGGGCAGGGCGAGGCGGCGCTGGAGATGGTGCGTGCGCTCCCGGGCCTGGAGGCCAGGGTGGTCGAGGCGCAGGCTCACCGCGCGATGAGCGACCTGTCTGGCGCGCTCGAGGTGCTGCGCGAGGCAACCAACGACGCCGCCGAGTCCGACCCCGCCTACCCCGAGGCGCTGTTCGACCTCGCGGGCCTCTACATGGCGACCCAGAAGCACCGCTCGGCCCAGCGATTGCTCGAGGAGCTACGCGACCTCGCCCCGCAGTTCCGCACGGGCGACGTGGAGGCGCGCCTTCGCGGCCTGCAGTTGCTCGTCCGCTAGCTCTAGACCGGGGGGCGAATCCCGTAGAAGGTGTCGAGCACCGTCACCGTCACGTTGGCCCAGGCGTGGAACAAGGCGCCGGCCAGCGGGCCGCCACTCTTCTCGCGCATCCAGCCGAAGAGCAACCCGGGAAAGAAGGTGGCGAAGTGCCACCAGCGAACCGTCACGAGGCTGTGCCCGAAGGCGAAGTACGCGCAGGCGATCACCAGGCCCCAGCCCACCGGAGCACCGAAGATCAAGAACTTCCTCGGGAAGACCTCGTTGAGGCGCGTCTGGAAGTACCCGCGGTAGAAGAGTTCCTCCGGGATGGCCACGAAGAAGAGGTGGTAGGGGACGAGCAACCAGGCGTCCCTTGGCGCGCGCCACTGGGGGACAACCGTGCGTGTGAGGGTCGCGATGGGATCCGCGCCGAGGACGCCGAGATCCCCGTGCACCAGTCGCGCGAGCGCGCGCAGGACGTCGTCGGCGTCGCGCATCGGGCCCGCCGCGTGCAGGAAGGCGGCGACGAGGTTCTGGTAGAGGTGGTAGCCGGCGAGCCAGGGGACGAGCACGACGAGGATGGCGCCCCCGCAGAGGCGGGCGGCCGCGCGCCAGGCGGCGAGGTCGCGGAAGGCGGGGATGGCGAGCCGGTAGCCGTAGCTGTCGGCCTTGCGGTAGTGGCACAGCCACACCGGCGCGTAGATGAACAGGAAGGGCACCGCCGCCAGCACCACGTCGGGCAGCCCGAGGCCCTGGACCATCACCACCAGCCGGATCGCGAGCAGGGTGGCGAGCCAGAGCGCGGTGAGCTCGATGAAGACGCGCAGGCGCGCGCCCGGCGCTACGTGCTCGGTGCGGTCGCCGGGGCCGAGTTCGTGGAGGGCAGGGCCACGTTCCCCCTCCGGTAGCCCCTCGGGTCGATGTGGATCCAAGCAAATCCCTCGTGGCGGCAGGCAGCGAGGACCGCAGCGCGGACCCCAGGCTCTTCGAGTCTATACAGTTCGTCGGGACCGAGTTCCACGCGCGCCGTCTCGGTCGGGCCGAGGTCGATCACGCGGACCCGCACCACGGCGAAGCCGAGCGCGGCGATCGCCGCCTCGGCCGCCGCCACCCGCGCCACGCGCTCGGCGCTGACCACGGTGCCCGCGGCGAAGCGACTGCCGAGACAGGGCATCGGCGGCTTCTCGGCGTTGGGCAATCCGTAATGCCGAGCCGCCTCGCGCACCCGCTGCTTGGTGAAACCGGCCTCGACGAGCGGGTGGCGCACCCCGAGCGCGGCGGCCGCTCGCAGCCCCGGGCGGTGCTCGCCGAGATCGTCGAGCAGGGTGCCGTCGGCCACCCAGCGAAAACCGAGCTGCTGGCGCTGGGCCACCGCGAGTTCGAACAGCTCCGACTTGCAGTGGAAACACCGGTCGCCCTGGTTGGCGCGGTAGCCCGGGCGATCGAGCTCTCGCGAGTTCACGACGACTCGCCGGCCGCCGATCTTCGCGGCCACGGCGTCGGCTACCGCCGCCTCCCCGGGGGCGAGGGTGACGCTCTCCGCCGTCAGCGCCGCGGCGCGTTCGCCGAGCACCTCGACCGCGGCGGCCAGCAGCAGGCTGGAGTCGACGCCACCCGAGTAGGCGACGAGCACCGAGCCCATCTCGGCGAGGATCGCGCGCAGCCGATCGAGCTCGGTCACGGCCCCCGGCTAACCGAACAGCGCCCGCCGGGCGTCGATACCGAGGGACGCGGCATCGACCGCGCCCACGACTCGCCGGCGTTCCGAGGGGTCGGCGAGGTCGACGAGGGGGCCGTGGCGCAACTCCCGCCCCCGCTCGTCGCGCACGAGGCGCACCAGGGGCCGCCCGGCCATCGCGGGATCGGACGGGGTGTGGATCACCACGCCCACCTCGCCGGTGTCGAGGGTCACGGCTGTCCCCAGCGGGTAGCGGCCCACGCAGGCGGCGAAGAGGCGGAGCAGCTCGGGGTCGTAGCGACCGCGCACCTCCTCCTGCATGCGCCCGAGGGCCTCGTCGGCCAGCAAGCCAGCTCGGCCCGGGCCGGTGGTGGTGAGCGAGTCGAAGCTCACCGCGATCGCCGCCACCCGGCTGAAGAGGTGGAGCGGCGCGTCGAGCGGGATGAAGGGCGGGCCGGTGCGGTCGAGACCAGCGTGGAGCTCGAACGCCGCGAGCATGCGGCGAGCGCGCGTCAACGTGAGGCGACTCGACTGCAACATTTCGAGCGTCAGGCCGAGGATGTCAGCGGCGCTGGGCTCCTCGGGGAGCGTGGCCGCGAGGGCTGCGCACAGCCCGCACTCCACCAGGAGCTGCCGCGGCAAGCCAAGCCGCCGCCCGAGCGCCATGGCGAAGATCAGGCTGTTCACCGGGTGGCGCGTCTCGTACTCGACGTCTTCCTTCAGCGTCGTGAGCGCGATGTGGTGTCGCGGATCCTCCTCGGCCAGCTCGGCTAGCCCCTGGGCGGCTCGGAACATCGGGGGGGGCACGCGGAGGAGAGAGCCCTCCTGGCGCGCCTCGCCCACGGCCAGCACCGCGCGGATGTAGGCGTGGAGGGCGACTCCCGCGGCGAGACGCACGGCCTCGCCCGGGCCGCTCGACATTCCCGCCACCAGCGAGCGAGGCGCGAGCAGCTGGAGCGACCTTGCGTCGTGCTCCTCGAGCCACTTCTGGGCGACGGCGCGCTCGGTGCCCTTGCCCAGGGCCGAGAGTGCGCGGAAGAAGGTGGCGAGATCCGCCGGCGCCACGACGCCTGCGATCTTGACGCCGCCCGAGTTGACGTCGCGGAGCATGTTGGACAGCGGCACCAATTGGGTTCGCACGTCGCGACGCATGCGGACGGGCGTGCCGTTGACGACCAGCACGCCCTGGTCGAGTTCTACCCGCGCGTCCGCGTGCTGCCGCCCGAGCTCCGTCAGGTCGCGCGCGCACCACTCGAGGAGCCGGAGCACGGCGCGGTTGCCCACGTCGTGAATGCGGATGGCACGGGTGATGGCACCGAGGTGCCGCGCCAGCATCCGCGCGTCCTGGCTCCGATCGATGCTCACGCGCGGCCCCAGTGGGTGAGCAGGTCCTGCGCCTCCTCGGCGAGCGCGGGCACGGTGCGGGTGACCTTCTCCACCAGCGACCGGGCAGTGCCGGTGCCCGCCGCGCGGAGACCGTGCAGCACTAGCCTCGGCAGCTCGGGGTGCGTCGGCACCCGGCGACCGAGCGCGAAGTCGCCCAGGAGCGGCTCGGCGCGGTCGGGCACGAGGCGCGCGTAGGCGATGCAGAGCGCTCTCACCTCGATGGCGCCTAGCTCCCCGAGGGCGCCGTTGCAGAGCCGTACCTCGAGGGCCGTGGCCACCTCGGCGTCGCGGTATGCCACGGCGTAGCGCATGGCCTCCATCCGCACCCCCTCGGCGGGGTCGGAGAGCGCCTTCCGCACCGCCTCGCGCACGCGCGGCGTCTGCTGGGCTCGCAGGGCAACCAGGGCGGCCTCGCGCACCTCGTCGCGCTCGTTCTTGACGTGGGCGAGCGCCGACTCGATGAGCCGTGGGTCGCCCTGGCGGGCGACCATCGACAGGCCCAGCAGGATCGATCCCGTTTCCGTCGCGTGGCAGAATCGCTTGGAGACCTCGATGGCGGTCCGGGGCTCTGGCGCGGCGCGGAGGAGGACGGTGTCGGCGAGCACCCGCACCGCCCAGAGGGGCAGGACCTCGGCGAGAGCGATGGCATCGTCCTCGCCGGGAAGCAGGGCGAACAACGAGAAGGCGGTGCCGCTGGCCTGCTTCGGTTCCAGCGCCGCGAACATGCGGCCGAGCCGGGACCGCAGGGGTTCCTGCCCCATGATCGCGGCGGCCTCGCGCACGGTGTCGCGATGCGGGAGAGCTGGCGTCAACTCCTCGTCGAGCAGCTCGTGCACACGATGTACGAGGTGCTCGGCCGCCGAGCCCGAGGCCAGCGCGTTGACGAGGTAGGAGAATACGGCTTCGCCCACCACCCGCGCCCTCCTCGGCTCCGGGCAGTACGCGAGGCAGGCAGTCAGGAGGCCGGCAACGTCGGCGCGGTCGAGGTCGGCGTTGTCGCGGATGGCGCGAACCTCGGCCGCCAGCGCTGGGCTGATGGTGGCCTCGATGCCCGCCACGTCCTCGGCCTCGCCGCCTCCGAACTGCACGTGGTCTTGCAGCTTCAACAGGACGGCGAACTCGTCCTGCCGCATGCGGGCCACGTCGTCGTCGCCGGCGGCTCGGAGGTTGATTTCCTTGATGAGGCCGAGCAGCTCCCTCACCACCGGGCTCTCGCCGTGGTCCTCGTCTTCGCGGTCGGACAGGCTGTCGACCACCTCGAAGTACACGTGGGCGAAGTCGGCCTGCCAGGCGGTGGTGGCGAGGTCGGGCTCGCTGGCCGTGTGCTCGTGCCAGGGCGTGAGCAGGATCCGGGCCATGGTCAGCAGCTCGTCGTCGCTGGCGCCGGCCTCGATCGACAGCGTGCGCAGGCCCTCGGCGAACAAGACCTCCAGCATGTCGCCGCGGCGCTCGCTGCCCTCGAGCACCACCGCGTCGCCGAAGAACAGGGCGTCGGGCGTGACCTCCACCATGATCATCGGCAACTCGGCGAGCGCGTCGCGGAGACCGCCGAGGAACGCGGCCTGGAAGCGATCGCGGTTGGAGATCTGGTCGGCCTGGAGGCCCTGGTACATGCGCGCCGCCTTCGCGTCTTTCATCAGGGCGGCGAAGGCATCTTTCAGTCGGTTTGCCGCGGTGAGTTGCGCCCGCGTGGCGTCGGCCGCGGCGCGATCGGAGGGGCGGGTCAGCCGCATCCCCACCCCCTATCCCCTGCGCCTCGACACGGACGGCGCGGCCCGCGCCGAATAAGCTCACCACGATGAGTCACACCCCGCTGGGCGAGATCTGCGTCACCCTGGGCCTCCTGCGCCCGGCCGACGTCGATCAGGTCCTCGCTCGCCTCGCCGACGGCGCGGTGGGCGCCGGCATGCGCTTCGGCGAGCTGGCCGTCGCCATGGGCCTGCTCGACGAGGCGGGGCTCGCGCGCGCCCTCGCGCAACAGTTCCGTCTCAATCTCGTCCCCGACGATCGCGTCGAGCGCCTCCAGATTGGGCCCGACGTGGTGGCGCTGTTGCCGCCGCAACTCATGCGCGAGCGGCTCCTGGTCCCGACGTTTCTCGACCCGGAAAAGCGGGTGCTGTCGCTGCTCACCGCCGACCCCACCGACCTCCCCGCCCTCAGGCAGGTGCAGGCTGCCGCCAACGCATCGCGGCTGCGCCTTTTCGTTGCCTCCAAGCCCGCGTTGCGCCGCCTGCTGGAGCGGGCGGTGCCGCAGGCGGGGGCCACAGAGCCGGTCGGCTCGCTGCGGCGCTTGCCCGAGCTGAGGGAGCTCGACCCCGACGAGCCGCTGACCATCGTGGTGGAGCCTCACGCGGAGCTGGGAAACGCGGTGCGCCGCATGGACGCCCTCGAGGGCGGCGACGCCGAGGTGGTGAGCGATCCCGACGCGGTGGCGGCCCTCCTCTCCGCCGATCGGCCGGCGCGCATCTTCTTCCGCCGCGCGGTGGCCCGATCGCTGGAGCCCTACATCGTGGGCTGGCGGCGCACCTGTCCCGGGCTCCGGGTGTGCGCCGTCGATGCCTACGGGGTTGCCGGTCGCTCGGCCATCCCCGAGGACCGGAGTCGGCATTTCTTCCTGGGCCTGCTCGAGTTCCTGCTGCTTGCCGGGGAGGGACGACAGATGGACGCGCGCGCGCGCGTCCGCCGAACGGCGCGGATCTGCGCGGCGCTTGCCGAGGAGCTCGACCTCCGCCCCGAGGATCGCGACGCAGTGCAGCTTGGCGCCTTGTTCGCCGATCTCGACGAGCTGAGCATCATCACCGGCGTGCTCGACACCCAGGACGAGGGGCGTCGCTTCGCGCTGGCGCTCACCGTCCTGCGCCAGTTCGACCCCCCCTGGGACCTCGCGGAGCTGTTCACGGCGGTGGAGCGCCGCCTCGGTGGCCAGGAAGGTCCCGGCCGCGACGTGCGGGTGGAGATCCTCTACACCGCTCGGGCCGCCGTGCGCGCGGCCGTGCTCGACGGTGGCGACCCGGTGCAGGCGCTCGGCGCGGAGGCGGCCCGCCACGACGCGCGCGTGTTGCGCGCTCTCGCGCAGGTCTTGCGCCGTCAAGGCTTGCGCCACCAGGTTGCCGCCGGGGGTGGCGGTTCGAGCGCCGTGGTCCTCGCCGAGCGCGAGGCCGCCGTGCTCACCGCGCTGGAGGCCCGCCTCGGTGCGGCTGGCTTCGACGTGGTGGTGGCCGCCGACGGCGAGCAGGCCGCCCAGCTCGCTCGAAACCTAGTCCCCGCCGCGATCATCGCCAACCAGCGGCTCCCGCGCAAGGACGGGATCTCGCTGCTGCTGGAGTTGCGGCGCGCCGAGGCCACGCGCCACATCCCGGTGATTCTCCTCACCGACAAGGGGGGCGCCCGCGACGTGGCCCGCGGCCTCGAGCTCGGCGCGGAGGACGTGCTGGAAAAACCGATTCACCCCGACGTGGTGGTGGCCAAGCTCCGCCGGGCCGTCGCGCGGCGGCCCCAGTCGACGGTGGGCATCACCGGCACGCTCGCGGAGCTGTCGCTCATCGACCTGCTCCAGACGCTCACCCTCGGCGGCAAGACGGCCGTGGTCCAGGTCACCGGCGCCGGTGAACCCGGGGGTATCCAGGTGCGGGACGGCCAGATCGTGGCGGGGCAGTATGGGCGCCGGGCGGGCGAGGAGGCGCTCTTCTCGATGGCCACGCTGTCGGAGGGCCGCTTCGAGGTCCGTTTCGAAGACAGCGGGGCCACCAACATCCACGGCTCGTCGGAGTTCCTCTTGCTCGAGGCGCTCCGGCGCCGCGACGAGGCCCGCGCCGAGATGAGCGGCTAGGCCGGCGCGCGGCCGCTCGTTTCGGTATAGCAGCGCGGCCATGCCGAGCCTCGCCGAACTCGTCCGCTGGAAGCCCCGCGCGCCCGGCGCGCCCGCCACTGGCCTGTCGCTCACTGCCGACGATGGCACGTGGATCAAGCTGCCCGACTTCAAGGACCACCTGCACGTGCTCCTCGTGTTCTTCCGCTCGCTCGACGAGCCGACGGCCACCTGGGCCCGGCGGCTCGACGCGCAGCGCACCCGTCTCGAGGCGCTCGACTGCGCGGTGTTCGGTGTCAACACCTCGCGCACCGACGCGCTCCGGTCCTGGCGGCAACAGGCCGGGATCGAGTTCTTCCTGCTCTACGACCCCTTCGCCATGGCGGCGCGCGGCTATCGCGCGTCGGGCAGGGTGATGCCGTTCTGCCGCGACCAGGTGGTGATCGTCGGCAAGGACGGCGCCGTGAAGTTCTCCGAGCGCGGGCTGCCCGACGTCGAGCGCCTCGTCGACCTGGTGTCGGGCATCGAGGGACGGGCCGCGCCCCCGCCGGTGGTGCCGGCGCCAGAGCACCCCGTGGGCGACGCGAACCTCCGCACGCCCGGGGCGATGCCGGCGGCCGTCAAGGACGTGGACAGCAGGGAGGCGATGGCCCTGCTCGGCGAGGCCGACAGCCCCTTCGTCCTCGTCGACGTGCGCACCCGCGTGGAGATCGAACGCGAGCGCAGTCCCCTCGCGCGCCACTTCATCCCCGTCGACGAGCTGCCGCATCGCTACGCCGAGCTGGGGCAGACGACTCACATCGTCTTCGTCTGCCAGGGCGGGGGACGATCCGCGGCCGCCGCGGAGTTCATGACCAGCATCGGGGCATCCCACGTGTACAACGTCGTTGGCGGCATGACCGACTGGCAGGGTACCAAGATCTCGGGGCCCGTGTAGTCGCGAATGTCCGTTGCCGATACGCGGCCTGCCTTGCTACCCTCGCACGCCACCGTGGTCGCACACGCCAAGCCCGCGCCTGCCTGCCCCTTCTGCAAGGGGGTAGTCCCGCCCGACCTCGCGCGCGCCGGTGGGAACTGCCCGCACTGCATGCTCGAGATCCCCGGGGAGGAGGCGGCCACCGACCCGGGCCTCGAGATGCGGAAGAAGCAGGAGGCCGAGGCCGCCAAGGTGGCGAGGGTGCAGAAGCGCCGCCGCGGCCTGTTCACGGGCGTCCTCCTGTTGCTCCTCGTCGCGGCCGCGGGCGTCACCTACCTCGAGGTCCTGCGGCAGGAAGGCGAGCTCGTCTACGACATCGACGAGCCCTATGTCCCAGCGGCATCGCGCGGCGCCGCCAAGGTGCAACCGGAGGCGGCGGAGGTGGTCGCGAGCACCGATGGCAGTCGCGGGGCCCGACCGCGCCGTGTCCCGCCCGGCGAGGCCGCGCTTCCCGCCGCCGCCGTGGAGGGCGGGGGCACGCCCGCGGCGAAGCCGGCGGTGAAGTACGTGCCCACCGCTGCAGGCGGCGGCGACATGGCCGTGGGCGTCGACGGGGGCGGGCAGGGAGGAGTGGCCATCGGCAAGGTCGACATCGGCGTCACGCGCGTGGCCACCGACGTGCTCAAGGACGAGGAGGCGATCTTCGCGATGGCGAAGGAGGTCATCTCCGCCTACTCCCCGCAGGTAGAAACCTGCGTGCAACAGCGACTCAGGATCGACGAGAGCTTCAGGGGCGACTTCAAGGTGGCGTTCACCATCCAGCCTGCCGGCACGGTGAAGAAGGTGAAGGTGGAGCCCCTCGCGCAGTCCGACGCCGAGGTGGAAGGCTGCATCGCTCGCGTGGTGGGCGCGTGGACCTTCGGCAAGATCGCCAAGGACTTCCCCGTGAAGAAGACCTTCAGGTACGCGGCGGGCTACTGAGGGAGATCCGGTACACCAGGGCATCGCAAGCATCGGCATAGTACCGGGCCCGTTTCCCTACCTGCTCCC
>VGRQ01000084.1 GCA_016875315.1 Deltaproteobacteria bacterium
TGGACTAGGCTGTAGGCTGTAGGCTGTAGGCTGTAGGCTGGAGGCTGGAGGCTGGAGGCTGGAGGCTGGAGGCTGGAGGCTGGAGGCTGGAGGCTGGAGGCTGTAGGGCGGAGGCTCGGTGTCGATGTCGCTGACGATGTCGATGTCGCTGTCGATGTCGACATCGATGTCGATGTCGGGCGTGGAATGGACTCGAAGCGGAACTCCACCCTGACCTGGCGAGACCCTCTCAGTTCTTGTCCTTGCCCTTGCCCTTCTTCTTGCCGCCGCCACTGTCGCCGTCGTCCTTGTTGCCGCCCTTGTTCTTGAAGTTGCCGAAGTAGACCGACAACTCGGCGCCGACCGCGCCGTAGAGCGCGGCGTCGGACTTGGCGTCGGTGTCGAAGAGCGAGATCGCCGTTCCCGTCTCCTCGTCGGCCACCTCGCCGGTGCGGCTGAACTTCTGCTCGCCTGCCACGTGCAGCGTGGCGAACAGGTCGAGCTCGTAGGCGCGCGTGCGATCGCGCAACAGCGCGCCGATCTGGGCGCGCAGCGGGAAGTAGGTGACGTCGAGGTAGGCGTCGGGGTTCTTGGCGTCGTCCAGCGCGCCGAAGCGCTCGTGCCCGTAGCCGAGGCCGCCGCCCGCGAGGATCTGGAACTTGTCCTCCTTGGTGAGCACCGCCTCGTACTCGAGGGTGAGCTCCTGCGCGCCCCAGGTAGAGAAGTTGCCCCCGTACCAGAGTCGCGTGCCGACGCGCGCGCCGCCGCCCAGGTAATACACCGCGTGACCGCCCGCCCGCAGGTCGCCGCTCACCGGAGCCACGAGGTTGTTGCCGTCGTCGTCCTGGGCCAGCGGCGGCATGAGCACGGGGTATTCGACCGGGAAGGCCATGGTACCCACCAGCGGGCCCACGCCCCACCAGTGGTCGTCGCTCGCGGCGAGGGCGATGCTCGATAGTAGGCTGATCATCATGGGTACACCTGCTTTCCGGTGGTGGGATCGAAGACGGTGATGGCGCCGACGGGACAGGCCTCCGCGCCCCTCAGAATGTCGTCGTCGGTGGCGCCGGGGCGCGCGTGCGGGGAGGCGCGGTCGTCCATCTCGTAGGCGCGCGGCGCCTCCTCGGCGCAGTTCGACGTGCCGACGCACACCTTGCGGTCGATGCGCACCGAGAGCCGCGCCGGCGCGCTCACTGCGGGCTGCCCCCCGCCGCAGAGTCGGGCGAGGACGCCGGCGTGGATCCGTCGCCGGCGCCCCAGGTGGGTGACTTCTGCACCTCCACCCGGATGCCCTCGGTCTTCTTCATCTTCGGGCTCACCTCGATGCGAACGCCGATGCCCGGCTGAACCGTGAACGGTTGGCCGGCGAACACGTAGTTCCCCTTGGGCAAGAGGCCCGTGTAGAGCCCCTTGTCCCCGACGGTTGCCTGCGCCTTCTCCACCGCGATCCGCTGGTCGGGGTCGAAGGGCATCTCCTCCACGGCGAGCTCGACGTTCCGGGGCGGGACGGCCACGAGGTCGACACTCGAGTAGTTCATGTCGATGGCGTAGAGCCAGTCGATGACTTCCTTGGTGCTGTCGATCTTGGCGGCCTTCTTGAGCCGCGCGTAGGCGCTCGACATGTCGCCGAGAGCGCGCGCGGCGTAGGCGCCGTGCATCATGTCGTCGTAACTGAGCTCCACGCCGAGTTTCTCGAGCTCGAGGAACTTCTTCTCCACGCCCGACCACACCTGGCGCTCGGCCAGTTGCTCGATCTCGCCGCTCAGGCGCGTGTGCTCCGCCTCGCCCCTGTCCGACGACGACTTGTCGGCCCCGGCATGCGCGGGCAGGGCGAGGAGCACGGCGAGGGCAAGGACCATTCGACCACTCCAGTCGTGTGGACGGGCCAACTATTCCGCCGCGGGCCCCGTGGGGAGGGCCGCGAGGCTCACACAACGCCTCGGTGCCCGCCCCGATTCCGCCCGCCCGCGCGGGGCGGGCTAATAGCCCCCGGTGATTCGTCCCTCGGCGACAGCCCCCTGGGCCATGGCCTTCGTCGTTCCCCTCCCCCACGGCGTGGTGGCGGGGGTGCACATACCCGACGCGCCGGAGCCGGTCCCCGAGCCGATCCTGGCGCGGCTTCTCGAACCGGAACGTCGTCACGCGCAGTCGCTACACGGTTACCGGCAGGTGCAGTTCGCCGGGGGTCGCATCGCCGTGGGGCTCGCGCTCGCCGAGCTCGGCGCGCGGCGCGCGCCGATCGCCAGTGACGAGCACGGCGCACCGCTGTTCCCACCCGGACTGCGCGGCTCGATCTCGCACAAGAACGACCTCGCCGTGGCGCTTGCCGCGCGAGGCGAGCTGATGCTCGGCGTCGACCTGGAAGACACCGACCGCGAGCGACCGGGCGTGGCAGCGCGCGTGCTCACCGCCGCCGAGCTCGACGCCAACCTCGCGCTGCCGCCGGAGCGCCGCTGGGTCGACGCGGTGTTGCGCTTCTCGGTGAAGGAGGCCGTGTACAAGGCAATCCACCCGGCCTTGCGACGCTACATCGGCTTCGGCGAGGTGGAGGTGTGGCCAGGGAGCGACGGCGCCGACCGCGTCGTGCCGATCTCGCCCGACGTCGCGACCTACGCCTTCGAGGCGCGCCACGCCTGGCTGGGGAGCCGGATCCTGGCCACGGTCAGGGCGCGGCGGGCATGATCCACCTCGTCACCGGCGGGGCGAGGGCCGGAAAGAGCGGCTTCGTGCTCGCCCAGGCCGAGGCGGTGCCCGGCCCCATCCACTTCGTGGCCACGGCCGAGGCTCGCGACGCGGACATGGCAGCGCGGATCGCGCGGCACCAGGCCGAGCGAGGGGCGCGTTACCACACCGTCGAGGCGCCCATGCGCCTGCCGCTCGCCCTGGGCGAGCTCGGCGCGGGCGGCGCCGTCGTGGTGGACTGCCTGACGATGTGGGTGGCCAACCACGTGCTGGCGGGCGCGAGCGAGGCGGAGCTGGCGACGCAGGTCGACGCGCTGTGCGAGGCCCTCCGGGCCCAGTCGCGCCCCACCTGGGTGGTGACCAACGAGGTGGGCCTCGGCATCGTGCCTGACAACGCCCTCGCGCGCCGTTTCCGCGACGAACTGGGGCGCTGCAACCAGCGCGTCGCCGCGATCAGCACCCGCGTTAGCTTGCTGGTGGCAGGGATCCCCGTGAGCGTGCGTTGACCCAGATCCGGCTGGCGACGGCCTTCCTCACCCGCCTCCCGGTGCGCGTGCCCGAGGCCCCGGTCGCCGAGCACGCCGGGGCCACGCGCTACTACCCGCTGGTGGGCGCCTTGCTCGCGGTCCTGGCGGTCGGCGGGCTGTTCGTCGGCTCGTGGACGTTCGGGAACTACGCCGGTTGTATCATCGCCGTGGCCGTCATCTTTGTCGCGACCGGAGGGCTGCACTTCGACGGCCTCGCCGACTGCCTCGACGGCATGGCCGTCAACGGCAACGCCGCCAAGCGGCTCTCGGTGATGCACGACTCGCGCGCCGGCGCGGTGGGCGCCGTGGGCGTGGCCCTGTGGGTGATGCTGAAGGTGGCGCTGGTGGCCCGGTGCGTGGAGCAAGGCACCGTCGCGCAGGCGCTGTGGTGCGCGATGGTCTTCGCGCGTGCGCCCCTGGCCTTCGAGCTGCGAGAGGGCGAGCCTGCCACCCCGGGAAAGGGCCTCTTCGCCTGGCTCCACCCCGAGGTGAAGCGCGAGGACTGGATCATCTCGCTGCTGTTCGGGCTCGCCTTCCTCGTGCCCGCCGTGGCGCCGCTGGGCGACATCGCCGTGCGCTGCGGCCTGGGCGTGGTCCTGGCGCTCTCGCTCACGCTGGCGTGGCACCTGGGATGGTACCGGCGAGTGGGCGGGCTCACCGGCGACGTGCTCGGCGCCGCCGTCGAGATTCGCGAGGTGGCGATGCTCGCCGCGATGGCCACCGCCCTGCCCGCGTGGCCGTGGTAGAAGGGGCGCGATGGATCTCGCGACGGCCCCCACGGCAATCCTGTTCAAGCAGTGGCGCGGCGGCGATGGTGCCTCCGGGCAGGCGATGGCCCAGCGGTTCTCGGACTGGTACTACGCCATCACCACCTGCCGCCTCGGCGACGAGATCGGCACCGAGCCGCTTCGCCGGGCCTGCGTGCGCTTCCAGCAGGGCATCCTGGGGGTCACCACCGCGGCCGACCTCACCGACTGGGCCCATGGCGTGCTCATGGAAGAGGTGCGGATGGCCGGGGGCCGCATCGCCGGCGGCGACTTCGCCAACCAGCTCACCGGCGGGCGCAGCCCCAGCGAGTTGATCGTCAGTGCCTGCACGCCGTCCAACATCGCGGAGCTGCGCTTGCTCGCGGCGGCGTACGACTCCTCGCTCCCGCTCGACCAGGTGAAGGCCGACGCCGAGCGCATGGGTGGGTACCCCCTCGCCGTGCTCCAGGCCCGTCTCGCGCTCAAGCGCGCGCTGCGCGACCGCGCGCAGGTGACCTTCTCCGAGGTGCCCGACAGCCCCAACCTCGACCTGGCGCCCTTGCCCCTGTACGAGGCCGGTCGCATGGAGAAAGAGGCCGACGAAACGGGCTTCGAGAAGTGGATGCTCAGCGACATGAAGCTCTGCAAGGACATCGCCGAGTTCGGCGTGTTCGCGCAGGCGCTACGAGCCGGGGCGCTTCGCGCCAGGGCCGCGGCGAGCGCGGGCGCCCGCAGCTCGGGCGCGACGCTGGCGCCGCGCCCGGTCGACGCGCCCACCCTCGACGGGGAGGACGATGGCCCGAGCACCGCCGCCAAGCTCGGCATTCCCCTCGCGCTGCTCGCCGTGGCCGGGCTCGGTCTCTTCCTCGTGGTCGGCGCGGGCCTGCTCTACTTCTTCGTGCTGTGAGCGTGGGGTGAGCGGGTCGGACGACGCCCCCACCGGCCCCCACTGGGGGCTCGCTGACGCCGCGCGCTCGGCGCTGGTGCTGGAACGTGCCCGGCGACAGCTCGCCGACGGCGACCCCGAGGGCGCCGTGGTCTACGCCGAGGAGCTGCTCGACGACGACCCCGCCGACGTCGACGCGCTGCTGGTGATCGCCGACGCCGCGCCCCGCTACGGGCACGGGGAGGTGGGCGTAATCGCGGCACGACAGGCGCGAAGGCTCGGTCGCGACCCTGGGGTACTCGAGGCCGCGGCCCTGCTCGCGGCCTGCGAGGTCGAGGCGGCCCTGGCCGCCGCCGATCGACTGCTCGATCTGGCACCCGCCGAGGCCCGAGCCTGGGCCATCCGCGCGCAGGCCCTGGAGGTGCTGGGCCGCTTCGCCGAGGCCGACGTGGCGCTCGCCCGCGCCCACGCGCTGCGCCCCGAGAGCTACCCTCGGCCGGCGCGCCTCGACGCCCGCGCCTGGGAGGCAGCGATGCGCGATGCACTCTCCATGCTCGACGGTCCCGACCGCGAGATCATCGGCCGCTGGCGCGTCGAGATCGGCGAGGCCCCGACGCTGGAAGAGCTGCGGTCGGTGCGCCCCCATGCCCCGCCGGCCTCGCGAGCGCTGCTGGTGCGCACGCCCGCCGGCCCAGTGCTCCGCGCCTACCGGCGCCCCCTCGCCCGCGGCGCCGACGATGCCGAGGAGGTCGCGATGCGGCTCGCGGAGGCGATTCGTTACGAGCTGGAAGTGTTCGAAAGGTAGGTTTTGGGCTGGAGGCTTTAGGCTCTAGGGCGTGGGCCGTGGGTGGCGGGGCTAGCGCGCGACCAGTCGGCGCACGCGGACGTTCCGGTCGCCGCCCGCGCCCACGCGATCGTCGTCGAAGCGCACGCGCAGGCGGTGGGGGCCCGGTTCCAGGGGACCGAGGGGCAGGTCGACGGCGCCGTCGACGGCCAGTTCCAGGGGCGGGCGGGCGTCGAGGTGGACCGTGACCCGCGGCGGGCCCTCGAAGCTCGATCCCTCCAGGGTGAGCACGCCGGCGCCAAGCGCGCCGCTGGCGGTGAACTCCAGCACCGCCTCGCCGTTGGTTGCCAGCTCCCTGTCCAGCTCGATGGTGCCGGGGACGAGCGCGCCGACTTGCCCCTGGTGCCAGTCCACGGTGGCACCCCCCACCCGCTCCATCAGCGACATGAAGCCGTCGACCTCCCCAGTGCGTTGGTGTCGCGACAACAGGCGGTAGGCCTCGCCGCCCCGCCCGGCGCCTTCAAGCGCGCGCGCCACCTCGACCGCGTGCCCCTCGGCGCGCTGGGGTCGCCAGCCGAGCGACAGCGCGCGTTCCCAGCCGAGCGCGAGCGCGGCCTCGTCGCGGTTGGGGACGGCCTTCACCAGCGCCCCGAGCAGCGCAGGGTCGTGCTCGGCGAGGATCCCGCCGTAGAACAGGTGCACCGCGTCGATGCGCTCGGCGCGCACCAGGCGCTCCGTCGACGTGGGTGCCGCCCAGGCCCAGCCGAGCTGCCCGGCCACCAGTGCCCCGGCCGCGACCAGGAGCAGCGCGAGGGGCCGTCTACCGGCGTGAGGCTCAGCCAGCCACGCCGCTGCCACGGAGAGGGCCGCCGAAGGGGGCACGAGGACGGTGCCCACCGCCGCCGGGAGGGCCAACGATGCCGCCAACTGCTTGAGCCCCACGAGCGCCCCGAGAGCAAGCATCACGGCGATACCCGGGCCCGGTCGCGACCTCCACGCGCCCCAGGCCGCGAGGCCGAGCGCCAGCCACGGCGAGGCCGAGGCAAGCACGGCCAGGCCCACTAGCGTCGCGACGCGACTGTATGGAACAGGCGCGAGCACGCCGAGCCCGGCCACCAGGAGCACGACGCCCTGGTGCCAGGGCAGCGGCTACTCCCACTCGATGGTGGAAGGGGGCTTGGTGCTCACGTCGTACACCACGCGGTTGATCCCCCGCACCTCGTTGATGATGCGGTTGGCGATGCGCGTGAGCACCGCCATCGGGATGTCGGCCACGTGCGCGGTCATGCCGTCGGCGGAGTGCACGGCGCGGATGGCGCAGGCCTCCTCGTAGGTGCGCGCGTCGCCCATCACGCCCACGCTCCGGACGGGCAGGAGCACCGCGAAGCCTTGCCACAGGCCCAGGTCGAGGGGCTCCAGCTCTGCCTGCACGATGGCGTCGGCCTCGCGCAGCACGCGCAGCCGCTCGGCGGACAGGTCGCCGAGGCAGCGCACCGCGAGGCCCGGCCCCGGGAAGGGCTGCCGCTGGATGCGCGACTCCGAGAGGCCGAGCTCGCGGCCGAGGAGGCGCACCTCGTCCTTGAACAGCTCCCGCAGGGGCTCGATGAGCGACAGCGCCATGTCGGGCGGCAAACCGCCCACGTTGTGGTGCGACTTGATCGTGGCCGAGGGGCCGCGGAACGACACCGACTCGATCACGTCGGGGTAGAGCGTGCCCTGGGCGAGCCAGCGCGCGCCGTCGAAGCGACGGGCCTCCGCCTCGAAGATGCGGATGAAGGTCTCTCCGATGATCTTGCGCTTGCGCTCGGGATCGCTCACGCCGTGCAGGGCGGAGAGGAAACGCTCGGAGGCGTCGACCACGGTGAGGTCGAAGTCGCGGAACTCGGCGGCCACCGCCTCGCGCTCGCCCCTTCGCAGGAGCCCGTTGTCCACGAAGATGCAGTGCAGCCGCGGTCCGATGGCGCGGTGGAGGATCGCCGCCGCCACCGAGCTGTCCACGCCGCCCGAGAGCGCGCAGATCACCTCGCCATCGCCCACCTGGGCGCGGATCTTCGCGACTTGTTCCTCCACGAAACCGGCCATGGTCCAGTCGCCCCGGGCCCCGCAGATGCCCTTGACGAAGTTGCGGAGGATCGTCACTCCGTCGCGGGTGTGGGTGACCTCGGGATGGAACTGGAGACCAAACTGCTGTCGCGAGCGACTCTCGAACGCCGCCACGGGACAGGTGTCGGTGTGCCCGATGGCCACGAATCCCTCGGGCATCCTCGCCACCTGGTCGCCGTGGCTCATCCACACGTGCGTCTCGGCGCCGAGGCCGTGGAAGAGGGCGCTGTCGCCCACGCGAACCTCGGCGGGGCCGAACTCGCGAGCGCCGGCCGGCCGCACCTCGCCGCCCTGCGCGTGCGCCAGCAACTGCATCCCGTAGCAGATGCCGAGCACCGGCACCCCGAGCGCCAGCCAGCCGCGATCGAAGGGGGGTGCATCGGCCTCGTAGACCGAGGATGGGCCGCCGGAGAGCACCAGCCCGACGAGCGCCTCGGGACGCCCCGCGCCCGATCGAGGCGGCGCCGCGTTGCAGGGCAGGATCTCGCAGTACACCCCGCACTCGCGCACCCGCCGGGCGATGAGCTGGGTGAGCTGCGAGCCGAAGTCGAGGACGAGGACGGTCTGGTGGGCCATGGGCCCCCGGCCCTAACGCCCGCCTACTTGTTCGGCAGGGCCTGGCTGAAACGGCCGCCGGTGAACGCGTCGAGTTGGGCGGTGAGCTCGGCGAGGCGGAGCTGGTCGGAGATGCGTTTCTTCATCTCGCCGCTCGGGTTGAGCAGCAGCTCCACCTGGAGGCGGCGGCGCTCGAAGTACAGCCGGGTGACGTCTTCCAGCACCTTGTCGCGCAGCTTCACGATGTCCTGCGCCTCGGAGATCATGCGGATCTGGTCGCTCGACATCACCAGCTTGTTGAGCTCCCAGCGGGCCTTGACGATCGCGGCGTGGTCGATGTCTACCGCCTGCGCGGTCTCGAAGGGGCCGTAGGCCTGCGCGCTGGCGTCGTCCTCGGTGAGCACCTCGCCGTCCTCGGCCACGTCGTCGCTGATCTCCTCGGGGGTGTAGTAGCCGTAGTCGGTGTCGAAGCCGTTCTTGTAGCCGTAGGCGAGCTCGAGACGGGGCAGGGCCGCGGCGGCCTTGCTCGCCTTGAGCCAGGCATCGACGTAGCGGCTGTCGGTCTTGCTGTAGTCGAGCGCCATGGCGTGTACCTCGCCGATGCTGGGCTCGTTCTTGAAGCTGGCGAGCACCTCCTCGGGGGAGGAGAACTCGGCTGCAGACGCGACCGGGAGCGAGGAGACCAGGGCGAGGGAGAGGGCGAGGATCATGGTGACTCCGGGATACTAGCGCGACTGTACGCGCCGTCGGTGTAGAGATCGAGCCGGGCGCTGAGCTCGGCCAGTTGGAGCATGTGGTCGACCGAGCCGCGGAGCGACTCCGGAGGGCCGGCGTCCTGGAGGCGGCGGACGGCGGTCCACGCGGACACCACCTGGTCGGCCACGGAGAAGCGGTAGTTACGCACCTTCTGGGCCACGTTGGCGGCGGCAAGGGGCTCGGCGTTCTCGCCGTACACCTCGTTGCCGATCACGTATAGGTCGTCGGTGGCCTCGCCGGTGGCGTCTTCGTGCGCCTCGGCCGACTCCTCGCCGTCGTAGGCCGCCGCCTCGGCGTAGTCGCTGTAGTCGTCCTCGACCTCGGAGGCGGAGCCCAGCAACGACACGCAGCCACCGAAGCAGAGCTTGGCGGTGAACGACCAGCCGAGTTGCTCGTCCTGGTCGGTCTGGCCGGTGAGGTAGGCGCTGTCGCGACTGAGACCCTGCCAGGCACCGGCGGCGAGCTGCACCGTGGGCAAGAACGGGCGCCAGCGCAGGCCGTGGAGGGTGTCGAGGTCGAGGCCGGCGCGGGTGGTGGCCACGCGCACCAGGGTCGCGAGCTGGTCTTGCGCGCTCGCCTCTACCGCCGGCGCCACCGGCCCGGGGGCAATCCGAGCGCCGAGGCGCACCGGCTGGAGCCGCCACACGCCGGTTGACGTGGCCGCCACCGGTCGCCCATCCACGACCACCACCGCCCGCAGGTGGGGATCGCGCAGGCCGTAGGCCAGCGAGTGCCAGGTGACGCCCCCGTCGCTGCTCTCCCAGGCGCCGTCGTCGCCCCAGGCGAGCACGTGCCCCTGTCCCGAGAGCGCCGAGAGGCCACGGAGCTCGGGCATCGATTGCCGGCCCATGGGGAGGAAGGACTGGCCCATGTCGTCGGTGCGCATCACCCCGGCGGCGGTGGCCACCCAGAACCCACCCTCCCAGCCCGGGTCGCTCAAGACGGCGTAGGCCGGGTCGGCGGCGCCGAGTCGCCGCCAGCGCAGGGTATCCTCGCTGGTGAACAGTCCCCTGTCGGAGGCGGCGAAGACGCGTCCCCAGCGCGAATCGAGGGCATACACCCGGGCGCCGTCGGTGGCGTCGACCGCGTCGATCCATCTCGCGCCGTTGTCGGGCGAGGTGCGCAGGCCCCGAGCCGTGCCCGCGAGGATCACGCCGCCCGGCATCGCGAGGAAGCAGGTGGCGCTGGCGTCCGCGTCGACCATGGCCCAGTGCATGCCGCCGTCGACGCTCCGCCAGAGGCCGTCGCCTCGCCCGGCGAGCGCGATGCTCGGATCGGCGGGGTGGAACCACACGGCGAGGCCCATGCCGTCGAGCTCGCCGTCGCGGTCGACCAGCGCGTCGATGTCCTGCGCGTCGATCGCCGCCTCGCCCCCGGTGCTGGCCTCGCTCGGCGCCTCCGCGGGGGTGGCCTCGCCCTCGCTGGATTGGCTCCCCTCGGCGTAGTCCTCGCTGTCGGAGCTGTCGTCGAGCCCCTCGGTGCTGGTCTCCGCCGCCTCGTCGGCGGCCTCGCCCGCGTAGCTCTCGCCCTCGAGCAAGAGCTGCTCCTCGTCGAGCTCGGCCGCCTCGATCCCTCGCAGCACGCGGCTCCAGGTGCGGGCGCCGTCGATGCTCCGGAGCAGGGTGCCGTCCTCGAGGAGCAGGAGCCACGCGCCACCGTCGGCAGAGCGCGACATCGACACGAGGCGACTCTGGAAGCTCGAGGTCCCGCGCTCCTCCACCCAGCCCTCGGTGCTGTGGAAGGGGGCTTCCAGCAGGGGCACGAGCGGGGGGGGGGCCCCCGGGGGAGGCGCGGCGCCGGGCGCATCTTGCGCGAGGGCGACGAGCGCCAGGAGGAGGAGGCCGGCCATACGCGCCGGGAGCGTATCAAACCCAGCGCGGGGCCACGGGCGTTAGCCACGCGCGATGCAACGCCCGTGGCCGCTGGTGTTCAAGGGAGCAACGGTGCTCGTCAACGACGAACAGGGCGCGCTCGTCGAGGCCGACGTGGCGGTGAGCGGCGAGCGGGTGGTGCGCGTGGAGCCCGGTCTCCACGGGCTGGAGGAGATTGACTGCCGGGGCAAGTGGCTGGCGCCGGGCTTCGTGCAGACCCACGTGCACCTGGTCCAGACGCTCTTCCGCGGCCTCGCCGACGACCTCGCCCTGCTCGACTGGCTGCGCACCCGGATCTGGCCGCTGGAGCGCGCGCACGACGCCGACAGCACCCTCGTCTCGGCGCGCCTCGGGCTCGACGAGCTGCTCGCCGGGGGCACCACGGCGATCCTCGACATGGCCACCGTCCACCACACCGGCGCGGTGTTCGAGGCGGCGGAGGCGGCTGGCATCCGCCTGTACTGCGGCAAGGCGCAGATGGACCGCGACAACGAGGCGGGCCTGGGCGAGGACACCGAGAGGAGCGTCGCGAGTGCCAACGCCCTGGCCGACCGCTGGCACGGGCGGGGGAAACTCCGCTACGCCTACGCCCCGCGCTTCGTCCCCTCGTGTACCGAGCGACTTCTTGTCACGACCGCCGCCGAGGCGCGGCGGCGCGGCTGCCTCGTCCACACCCATGCGAGCGAGAACCGCGACGAGGTCGCTCTGGTGCGGGCGCTCACCGGTCGCGACAACGTGGAGTACCTGCACGATCTCGGCCTCACTGGCCCCGACGTGGCGCTGGCGCACTGCATCCACCTCACCGAGCGCGAGGAAGCGCTGCTCGCCAGCACCGGCACCCGCGTGCTGCACTGCCCGTCCTCCAACCTGAAGCTGGCCAGCGGGGTGGCGCGGGTGCCGGAGCTCCTCGCGCGGGGGGTCCACGTGTCGATCGGCGCCGATGGCGCGCCCTGCAACAATCGGCTCGATGCCTTCGCCGAGATGCGCCTGGCGGCGCTGTTGCAGAAGCCGAGGCTCGGCGCGGCGGCGATGGCGGCGCGCACGGTGTACCGGCTCATGACCGTCCACGGGGCCGAGGCGCTGGGCCTCGACGCCGGCGTCGTCGCACCCGGCAAGCTGGCCGACCTCCTCGTCGTCGATCCCGACCAGCTGTGGACCGGGGGCGACCCCTACGCCGCGATGGTGTACCAGCTCGATCCCCGCGCCATCGTGTCCACCTGGATCGGGGGACAGAAGGTGGCCGAGCACGGCCACATGCTGGGCGTGGATCCCCGCCAGCTCGCCGCCGAGGCGCGACTCGCGCTCGGGCGGGTGCGCGAGCGGGCGGCGCTGTGAACGACGACACGTGGACGACCCTGGCCGCCGCCTCGGCACGC
>VGRQ01000085.1 GCA_016875315.1 Deltaproteobacteria bacterium
GCGCCCGGGCGTTGGTCGCGGGGCGCCTTCGCCGGGGCCGGCGACCGCGTGATTCTCGTCGACCAGAACCTCTGGGTCCACGCCTGGGCGGTCGACGCGGCGCCCGCCCGCCTCGACGGGCGCCTGAATCGCGCCGGCACGCTGGCCCACAGCCTCCTCCCGGGGCGCGCCGCCGTGCTCGCGTCGCGGGCCGCCCTCCTCGTCGACGTGGACCGCGGCGCCGTCGAGCTGTTGACGCCGTGTCGCGACGCGGCTCCCCAGGCGGTGGGCCTCGAGGAGAGTGGCGCCGTGGTGGTGGGCTGTAACGACCAGTCGATGATCCGCCGCGTGCCGGGCGGCCAGTGGACGCGCATCCGGGTGCTCGACGATGACGACGGCCTGCCGTCGCTCATCCAGCCGCTGGCGGGCGGCCAGATCCTGGTGGGGACGGTGAGCGGCACGGCGATGGTCCTGTCCCCCGGGGGCGAGGTGCTGGCGCGGCGACGCTTGGGGGAGGACGCGGTGGTCACGGCGAGCACGCAGGGCGACCTCGTGGTGGTGGGGCTCAGCGGCGGCGACCTGCTCGCGTGGGACATCGTCGCCGACGTCGTGACCGCGAGCTTCCGAGGTGTCGGCACCCTCACGGCCTGGGTGGGAGAGCGCCGCCTCCGCGTCCTCGGCGACGCGGTGGAGGATCGGATGGCCCCGGCGCACGCCTACCCGCAGGGGCTGAGGGTGGGCGCCGGCGTCAGCGCGCTCGCCTTCGCGCCCGACAACGCCCACATCGCGGTGGCGGCCGGGGAGGGGCTGGCGTCGGTGTACCGCGTGGCCGACGGTCGGCTTCGCTTCCGCAGCGCCGAGGGCGAGGACGTGGTGAAAGACGTGGCCTTCGACGCGGCCGGGGGCCGCCTCCTGGTGGCGTCGGCGGGCCTGCTCCAGCGGGTGTTCAGGCTCGGCAACAATCAGGCGACGCTGCTGTCGCGCGACGAGGCCTGGCGCCGGGCCGCCTTCGCGCCCGATGGCTCGATCATCGGCGCGCCGTACAAGCCGGACTACGTCCGCGTGGTCGAGGGCCGGGCCGAGCGCCGCGAGCAACCGCGGGGCTTCTCCGACCTGGAGTCCCTGCTGGGCGGCACCGGCCTGGTCGGCCTCGGGGGGGAGGACGTGCTGTACCTCAGCGACGACCCGGAGGCGCAGCAATGGCGGGAGCTGGGTCGGTTCCCTGGGGCCATCGGGGTGGCGGGAGGGGGACGGCGCGTCGCGGTGGCGCTGGACGACCGGGTGTCGACCATCGACGTGGACGGGCGGGCCACGTGGTCGACGCCGGCCCCGGCGGGGGGCACGGACCTCGCGGTGTCGGCCGACGGCCAGTGGGTGGCGCTCGGGACGATCGACGGCGCCGTCCACGTGTACCGGGTGGGCGAGGCGGGCCCCCGTGCCACGATGCGCGCGCACTGGGCCCGCGTGGCCGCGCTGGCCTTTTCTCCCGATGGCCACTGGCTCGCCAGCGGCGGCTGGGACGAGGAGGTGCGCCTGTGGTCGATGGCGGCGCTCACCGTCGATCCCGACGCGGCGGTGAGGGAGGCCGAGGCCGCCTGGGGGCGTGATCTCGATGCGATCCTGTCGGCTGGCCCGGGGGTGGAGGCACGCTAGCCGGCGACTCAGATTCCCGGGCGAGCGGCGCGGCGCGGCGCTTGATATTTTTTGGGGTTGGGTCACGCGCCGTCCCTTGCCAGCGTTGCAAGTGGTGACGACCTTGGGAAGTACCCCGCGCGGAGTCAGCCCCCCCAACCACTCGGGGGGCCGCGGGGCGGGCTGGAGGTGTGCCTTGATCTGCACCATCCGTTTCAACATCGCAGACCTCCTTCCACTCGGGGGCGCGAAGGGCCGTCCGGGCTCGGCCAGGCTGTTCGTGCTCGTGCGAGGCCACCACCGATACAAGGTTACCCGCGTGGTACCGGCGCCCGGGCGTTCCATCCAGGCGTGCATCGACGCAGAACTCCGGCTCCACGAGGCGCGGCAGCGCGCCCCTGCCCGGCTCGTCCCCGCCTACCACGGCTACCGGGAGGAAGCCGACGCGATCTACCGCGTGGAGAGCTGGGTCGATGGCGAGTCGCTCAAAGACTGGATCCAAGGCGATCACTCGCTGGCCGAGCGCTACGCGATGGCCCTGGCTGTCATCGCGGCGGTCCTGTGGCTGTTCGACGCGCGGCTGGTTCACCGGGACATCAAGCCGAGCAACTTCATCGTGGTCGGGTGCGCGCTCGTCCTGATCGACCTCGAATCGCTTCAGATCTCCGGGCGCGTCCCTGATGAGGACGTGGGCACCGACGGGTTCGTGGCGCAGGAGACGGCGGTGGAAGACGAGACCGCGCGCCGGCTGCTGGAGTCTGGCGACTTCCCGGCCGCGGTCGCGACGGCCTTCGAGGTGCTCACTGCCGTTGGGTTGCCGATCCACCCGTCGCTGGGCGCGGGGAGCGAGCCGGTGTGGGTGACGCCGGCCAGCGTCCAATATCTCGATAAGAACGCTTTTAACCTATACCTCCGAGAAGTTGGCGTCAGTGACGACGCGCGCAAGTCCATGCTCCTGTGCCTCCAGCGCGACGAGCGGCAACGCCGTTCGCTCGCAGCGGTCGCCACCGACCTCGCGGCCTGTGCTCCGCGCCGCCGCTGGCGCCTGGGGCTCTCCACTCGCGCCGTCGCCGCCGTGGCGGCGACCCTGCTGCTTTCTGTCGCGCTCGCCTTCCCGTCGGCCACGTCGCCCGCCTCCTCGGCGGTGCCACGCGTCGCGCCGTCCGGTCCCGTGGCCGCAGACCGTATGGACAAGGGAGGCGCGGAGTCTCCGGTTGGCGTGGATCCCGATGCTGATCGTGCCGTCGACGCCTCGCCTCCCGTGCCGGCGCCAAGCCCACCGCCACCGGTGCGCACTGCGGCTGGGCGGTCGCCCCGCGCCGGCGTGGCGTGGCGATTGAACGAGGTCAACCAGGCCTGCGGGGATCAGCCGCCCACGGGCCCGGCGTTCATCGACGACGCGCTGGCCTCGGTGTACCGCGATGCGGACGGCCGGTGGCGGCTCGCCTTCGAGGGCGTGTCCGGCCCGCGCCAGGTCGTCGGCGCCGCCGACGAGTTCGTGGTGCCCGCGGGCTACCGATGCGGCAACAAGGGGGGATCATGACGAGGTTCCTGGCTCCTACACTCCTGCTGGTCTCGGGCGCCGTGCTCGCCCAGTCGCTCGACGAGGCCGTGCAGCTTCGCGTCGACGTGGCTACTCGGCTCGAGAGCGTCGACGCGAGCGCCGCCTTCGGCGAGCGCAGCGCCGAGGAGCGGTTCCGTGCGCTCGCCCGCGCCATGAGCCCGGAGGCCCGCGCGGCGCTGCTCCGGATGGTCGACGAGCACGTCCTGCCCGTTCCGGTGGACGTGGAGCCGCCCGCGCCTCTGCCTGCTGCGAGCGAGGCCGCGCCGCGGCCCGACTGCGACGAGATCACCGCAGCGCGCGCCCGCGCACCGAACGACCCCGGCCTCAGCCGCGCCCATGACATGTGCTGGGCTGGGCTCCAGACGCGCATCAACAGCTGGGAGATCGAGCGCGCCACGCTCCCTGCCGCGCGAGCGGAGCTAGAGGCGCGACACGCCGCTGCGATGGCGGAGTGGCGCGAGGCCTCCGCCCGCGCCCGGTCGGCGCCCGCCGACGTGATGGACGCCCTCTGGCAGATGCCGCTGTTGCCCTCGCTCGTGGTCTTCGATGTGAACGGCACCCGGCTGGACAAGGCGGCAACGGCCCAGGTGCTCGCGTTCGCCCAGGCCATCGCCTTGCCCCACCGGCTCGAGCAGGGCGTGGCCCTCGTGGTGGCCTACGCCAGCCCCACGCGGGAGGTGCAGGCAGGCGCCAACGAGTTCATGCCGGTGGCGCGCGGCGACGCCGTGCAGTCGCTCCTGCTCCAAGTGAGCTCTCCCATCCGCGCGCAGGTGATCCACGCGCCGGTGGATGCCCCATTCGTCGTGCGGTGGACCACCGAGAAGACCCCCAACTACTACCGCTCCAAGGCGGCGCGGGCGGTGGCCGCAGGGCTGCCCGGCGACGGCGACCCGTCCTGGGTGGAGCGCCAGGCCGTCCTGATGGTCTGGCTCGACAACCGGTTCATCGCAGCCATCCGCGACCCGAGCCTCGAGTTCGTGGCCGCTGGCTCCCAGCGCGACCCGGCGGAGCCCGACGTGGAGCGCCGCATCCTTGGCGCCTCCAGCGGCGAGCGCAACGCCCTGATGGATCTTCGCCAGCGGGAGCGCGAGGCCCAGGCGGTCGACGTGTGCAGCGCCGTGAGCGCGGCCGACCGCCGGCTCGTCGGTGCGGTCAACGGCTGGTCGTACGGCGCCACGGTGGCGATGGGTGGAGGGCGGGTGTACGCCGACGCGGAGTCGGTCTTTTCGCCCGAGACGCTCGCGCGTGGCGTGTCGCAGCCGCGTGTATACACCCGGACCTTCCCTGACAGCGCGAGCCTCGGCGAGCTCGAGCAGTGGATCGTGGCAGGGCTCGCGGGCGTTGCGGACCAGTTCTTCCCGGCGATCATGGATGCGCCTTCCACTGTGGCGGCGCCGATCGCCCTTTTCCGCCGGGGGCCGCGTCCCGAGGGCGTCGACATCCGCCTGGTGGTGGAAGACCACGACAGCTACGAGGGCCAGTTCGACCTCGACGTTCGCGACGCCCGCGCGGAGGTGGGCCTCCGTGCGCTGGCCGATGCCCTCCTCGGCGAGGGGCGCGATCGGAGCACGTCTCGCTCGGGCGCGGTGAGTTTCCGCGACCACCGCCCGGCGGTGGTGTCGGGGCAGGCGCGCTTCGCCGCCCAGGTCAGCGCGCGGACCACGCACGCGAGCGACGTGGGATTGGCGCGGGCCGCGAGCTTCCGCCTCCAGCAGGGGAGCGACCTCTGGCTCGCCGAGCTGTCGCCGCTGCGGGTGGCCCGCGACCCACTCTACGGCAACTTGGAGCTCACCGCCGAGTCGGCCGACGTCGACGAGTGGTCGGATACCGACAGTGGCGACGAGCTGGATCGCGCCTGGCGCTACGTGGAGGAGGGCCTCTTCGGCGACCTCGGCACCGCGTTGCAACAGGTGGGGGCCTCCACGCCCACCGCGAGCTGCATCCGCCAGGTGCTCGGCACCCCGGGTGGCCCGTGACCCATGCCGCCGGCAGTCCGGTCTTGGTGCTCTTCGTCGGCGCCCGGGAGCTGCGCATCCCCCTTCCCCACCACGGCAGCATCGTCGTGGGCTCGGAGAACTTGGAGCTGGCCCCGTCCGACGACGTGTCACCGGTACACCTGCGTGTCCAGGCCGACCGCGACGGCATGCTCGCGTTGCGCTGCGTGTCGAGTCGGGGCCTCTACGTGCTCGAGGGCGGGGCCTGGCGCGCGGCTGAGGGGGTCTCCCTGCGCCGCCTGCCGCTGTCGGTGCGCCTCGGCCACCGCGTGGTAGCGGAGTTTGTGCGCGTGGAGGCGGCCGATGCCCTCTCCGGCGGCATCTCGCGCACCTTCCAGAAAAACGACAACACCGACATCGTGGCGAGCTTGGACGGTGGCCTCGACGGCGCGACGCTGCGGCTCGCGGTGTCCGCTCCGGATGGGCGGTCACGAACGGAACACCTGGGGTCGCGGGTCGACGTGATGGTCACGGCCAGATTGCTGCACGGTGCCTCCGTGGGGCAGCCGGCTGATCTCGCGCCCTGCCTACTCTGGGTTCCCCTGCTCGACCCTCGCTCCGGCCAGCCGCTGCACTTCCGCGCGCTGCAGCCAAGGGGCGGTGGCGCCGACTTCCCGCTCGTGCTCCCGCACGGTGCCCGGGTGGTCGAGACTGCGCCCGCCTGGCGCCGCGTGCGCGACACATTCCGGGAGCGCCATCTCCTGGCCTGCGCGGCACGCCTGGAGCGGCTTGCCCGGGCGATCGGTGCCGCGCCCGGCTTTGCTGTCGTTGGCGCCGGGCGGCACCATCACCACGCGCTCCGCTTCGCGGGTAGGCTGTCGGTTTCGCCCGCCATCGCCGCAAGTCTACTTGGTGACGGGCCCGCGGGCTCGTTGGCCGCGCCAGCGCCCTCTGCGATGGTGCCCACGAGGTAGCCCTCCGACAGCAGCGCGTCCGCGAGCCCGGGCACGCTGCGCGCCCAGCTCCCGCCAGTCACGTCGGTGCGAACGAGCAGGAAGGTGAACGCGACCACATGCCCGTGCTGATCGTTGATCGCCCCGCTGAGCCAGGCGTGGTCGAGATCGCTGGGGTCATCGTCCCTCCAGCTCTCCTGTGCTGTCCCACTTTTTGCCACCACCTGGAGCGGCAGGGGAAGTCGCGCGGCGCGTGCCGTGCCGTCGTCCCCCGCGACCGGACGCGCCAGCAGGCTCCGGGTCCACGCGGCGGTGTCGGGGCTCACGAGTTGCTCACCGGTGCAGGCCTCTCGTGGCGTGGTCGGCGTACATCGGTACATGACGCCGGACGTCGAGAGAGCTAGGTACATCGCGGATACATCTCGGGCCGTCATCGCCACCGGCCCCTGGCCGATCGCCGCCTCGGCGCGGCGCTGGGCGTTCGAGAGGTCGAGGGGCTCGTCGCCGGTAACGGCGGCGATCAGGCTGGACAACTGGCCACCGGACTGCTGCAAGGCACTGTCTACCGTCGCCGCGTTGCATGAGACCTCTGTCAGCACCTCCGCCGTGAGCAGTTCCGCGTGACGACCGCGCGGGAAGTCGCGGATGATCTCGCAGCCGCCCCCGTGGCAGGCGCGGGCGCGTCCTCGCCCCGCCGCGTCCTTGGGGCAGTTGTAGAGGGCGTCGCGCGGGAGACCCTCGGCGTCGCCGGCGGCGAGCGTGAGGGGCTTGTTCTGCGAGCCCGGCGGCGCGTCGAACTGAGCGGCGAGGTTGGTGGCGTCTGCGTAGCGTGCTCCTGCGAGCCCGGGCCGCCGAAGGACGATCTCCGCGAGCACGGCCCCGGCGTGATCACGGAGCACGAGGATGGCCGCCGACGCGACCGGTACCTCGTCGAGGCGGGCCTGGAGCAAGGGCACCAGCGCCCGAGACAGGCTCCGGTCGAGGGTCGTTACCCGGGAGGGCGCGGTCGGCCGGGGTTCGCCCGGGCGCCAGGGTACCCGGACGGTGTTGAGATCGGCCTCGAGCGTGCCGATGGTGTCGCCGGGGTGACCGACGGCCTCGGCCAGCGCGGGGTCGGCTACCGCGACGCGCAGCCCGCTCGGCACCGTGGTGGCCCAGAGGTCGCCGTCGCCGTCGATCCAGGTGGCGCGGGTGGGGGCGGACAGGCGGGTAGCCACCCGGCTGGGATGGAAGCGGAGTTCGTTGTCGTCGTCGGTTGTCCATAGACCCGCGTGCGCGGCGCCGCGAAGCGAGGCCGTGGCGCGCCAGGTGGTGGCGATGGCGACGGGGAGGAGCAGGGTGGCGAGCAGCATCGTGGCGCGCGCGGGCGGTAGCGCACGGTTGACCACCCGCCCGCGCGGCGGGGTGTCGAGCAACCCTAGGGCGAGCCCCACGACGGCCGCGAGGCAGTAGCTGGCGCTGTCGCTGTGGCTGAGGAAGGGGGTGACCAGCCCAGTGTGGGGCGCCACGCCGAACACGCCCCACAGGCTCGCCACGAGCTTTGCCCCGATGCCTGCCGCGAGGGCGAGCAGGCCTTGCCGAGCCGTGGGCAGCGCCCGGGCGTCGAGCGCGGCGGCCCGGGCGAGTCCGCGCGGGAGCCCCCAGGCGAGGACCAGCCAGGCGGCGAGGCCGATCGAGCCCCACGCGCCCACGAGCATGGCGGCGGCGAAGTCGGTGTGGGCGGCGGCCACGTCCCCCGCATCGATGGCCCCCACGCCGAGGCCGGTGAGGCCGGCGGCCTCGCCGAGAAGATGCGCGTGCCCCAGCTGGTCGCCACGGGGCAGGCCGTTGCCGTAGGGGTCGAGGTAGGCCGCGAAGCGGACGGCCATGTTGCCGACTATCGAGGACTGCAATTCCCGGGCGGCGAGGTAAACGGTGGTGCACGCGAGCAGGCCCATGACCGGTGCGGGCAGCCGCAGGCCCCGCTCGGCGAGGGCGACCGCCAGCATGCCGAGCGTGGCTGCTGCCAGCAAGGCGGAGCCCCGGTCGTCGAGGCGCTCAGCCACGAGTCCAAGCAATGTTGCGGTCACGATGACGTACCCGCTCCAGGCGCGCCACCCGACGAGACCCTCGCGCGACGCCGACACCATGGAGACCGTCGCGAGGCCCAGCCCGAAGGGCAGCCACTCGAGCAACTGGGCCTCTCCCACCGGCGTAGGCAGGTTGATCCGCGTGTCGCCGGGCCCCTCACCCCAGCCGGCCAGCGCCACGACCGGGACGATTGCCGTCGCGAGCCAGAAGGTGGCACCGTGATCGAGCGGCGGTGGGCGCCGTGCGATCCGGCCAGCCCCCACGGCCGCGATCACCGCGATGGCGCAGCCCAGTGCCTGCACGCGGGCCACCGCTGCGAGGCCCGCCCCCGACGGCGAGATCGCCACGTCGATGACGAGCTGCACCGTGGACAGGGCGAGCCAGCTGGACCAGGTCTGGAGGGTCTCGGGCCGGAGTGGCCCGAGGGCGCGGAACGCCACGAGGCTGCCTGCCCAGGCCAGCGACCAGGTCGCCATCGCGGGCAGCATTTCCGCTGCGAGCGCGCTCACGACGGCCTCTCCGCCCGGCAGCAGGGCCTGTCCTAGGCCGATCTGGACAAGCACGGCGCACGCCGCCGCCGTGGCGAGGCCGACGCGCGCGAGACCGTTGAGCACGCCGCTCACGAGCGCTTGCGCGGGACGGTGCGGGTGCGGTCGCCGGCGAGGGGCGCCTCGCCACCGGGCACGAAGGCAGTCGTCAGCAGAGGCACCCCCGGACGCAGGCGCCGCTGGGCCGGCGCCTTGCGGATCACCGCCCTGACCGTGTCGATGGCGCCGGCGCGGGCCGCAGCTGCGGTCGCCTGTAGCCCGAACGTGACCTCGAGCTGCGCCTTCTGGCGCTGCAGATCTTGGAAGTCCTGCGGCGACACGTCGATGTAGATGTGGTTGGGCGCGAAGACGGCCTCGGGCGTCACCGTCACCTGCTCGGTGATCGTGGGGCCGATGCCGACGCTGATGCGGTCGATCACGCGGTCCGCGCGGGCGTTGGCCGGGTCGGCGCGCCCCGCCAGCCATTCCGCGAGCCGACGCGCCCAGCCGAGGATTCGCGCGAAGTAAGAGGTGCTCACGAGGGGGTCTCCTTCGAACGGGTGAACTTGACGGAGAGCACGCCGGGGCCGTTGACTTGCTTGAAGTCCACGCGGTCGCCCTCCCGGAGCGCAGTCGTGCTACCAGCCTCGCACATCACTTTGTCGCGACCACGATTCAGCACGGCGGCAACCTTGTCTTGCGTCTCCACCGGGACCGTGAGGACCACGGTGTCGACGCGGGGCGACCACTCGAAGTCGGCGAGGTTGCGGGGGACCCAGTCGTGGCTGGCGTCGATCACGGCGGTGTTCATCACGCGGTCCAGGCGCTGGTCCTCGCGCCCGAGCCGGATGTCGAGGCGCTCGCGGTCGATCCGCTCCACCTCCGCGTGCTCGGCGTCGGGCATCGCGATCCGGAGCTCGTAGTGCCCCGGCTCCAGGATGCTGAAGCTCGAGCTGACGAAGGGGAGCGCGTCGGCGCGCTCGGTCACCCGGACGTGCACGGCGTTGAAGTCGGGCTCGCGCTCGAGTCGCTCGTAGAGCAGGGCGCGCACCCGCTCCGCGGAGAGGCCGGGCGCGATCTCCACCCCTTGGCAGAGCGCGAAGGGCGGCCCGTCCGGGTACGCGGCGCGCACCTGGCGGTGAGCGACGGCGGCGGCGCGGCCTTCGCTGCGCGCGTAGCGGCTGTCGAGCCGCACGCGGACGGCCTGCCAGAGCCAGGCGGCGACCGCGCGCAGAGAGTCGAGCCAGCGGTGCTGCAGCGGCCGCCACTCAGGCTCCGTCGTGTCCTCCTCCCACTCGGGTTCGACGCGGGCCTTCTCCGGCAGCGACGGCGGCGTGTCGACGCTGTCCGCGGGCGGGGGGGTGGTAGGCGGCGGAGTGGGCGCCTGCCGCTTGAGGAGCTTGAAGTTGGGCAGAGACGCGGGAGGCGGCGCCGGGGGAACCTGGGGGCGGCGGGGGTCGTGGCTCATGGGGCCCATCTTGCAGCCCAGCGGGAACTGCGAGAATGGTGCCGTCGAAAACCGTCAAAGCGTCTCGAGAGACCGGCGGGCGCCTACCCCCGCGTGGGCTCCCACCGCGCGTTTCGCAAGAACGACGCGTCGAGGTACTCGCGCTCGATCACCGTGGCCATCTCCTCGGCGTCGCGGAAGCGGTCGTAGTCCACGCGCACCACGGGCACCGTCTTGGAGATGTCCTCGATGAAGCGATTGTACTCGGCATAGAGCGCCTCGAGGTAGTCGAGGGTGATGCCCGTCTCCACCTCGCGGGAGCGCATCTTGATCCGCTCCATGCTGCGCTCTGGCTTGACGTCGAGGTACACGATCACGCTCGGGCGGCACATGAAGTTGCTCATGTGCCGGAAGAGCGACACGTAGGTGCGGTAGTCGCGCTCCTCCATCAGCCCGATGTCCACGAGCATGCGGGCGAAGACCGCGTCCTCGTAGATGGTGCGGTCTTGCACGCCGCCGCCGCCGCGCCAGATGATCTCCTGGTGCTGCTGGAAGCGGCGATTGAGCAGGTAGATCTGGGTGGCGAAGCTGTAGCGCTTGGTGTCGCGGTAGAAGTCGGCGAGGTACTCGTTGTCGCCCACGGGCTCGTAGTACACCGGCAGGTCGAGGTGCTCGCCGAGCGTGCGGGCAAGGGTGCTTTTCCCCGCGCCGATCATGCCGGCGATGCCGATGAAGAGGTCGTTGAGACGCGTGGGGGAGCGGTGGTCGGCCATCCTCGGCGGCTAACGCACCGCCGCGAGCCCTTCCCGCTCCTCGCGCAGGGCCATCACCACCGGGCTCGTCCACCCGAGGCGGGCGGCCACCTCGATGCCCTTGTCGTAGCAGTTGAAGGCCTTGGTGCGCGGCGCCTCGGCCCGGGTCGCCACCTCGGCGCGAAAGACGTCTACCTGCTCGCCCCGGAGTCGCGTCGGGGGACGCGCGGCGGCGAGATCGCCGGCGAGGTCCTCGTAGGCACGGCCGACCACCAGCAGGGAGCCGGTGATCCACTCCGGCTCCTCGGTCTTGAACACGGCGTACATCTGCGCCTCGGCGTCTTGCAAGAGGCGCGCGCGCCGGGCGAGGTTGCGCTTCTGCCGCCCCTCGCTGGTGTCGAACTCGAGCGCGTTGGCGCCCGCGGCGAGGCTGTCGATGAGCGCGGTGCGGGCGCGCCCGACCATCCAGGGGTGCAGCCCCGTGGCATCGACGGCGTCGACCCGCGTGCGGATGCGACGGGCGCCGCGGCTCTGCTTGCCCTCGTGCAGGTCGAGGATGCCCGACTGGAGCTGCAACACCGGCACGAACTCGGGCGCGAGCCCGGGCGTGTCGAGCAAGTGCTCGAGGGCGTCGCGCGCCTCCGCGTAGCGACCCATGTCGTCGAGCACCACCACGAGGTGGTAGTGCGCCTCGGCCGCCGCCGGGCCGCCCGCCATCACCGCTGCCCGGTAGTAGGGCTCCGCCTCGCCGGGCCGCCACTGGAGCTCCTCGGCGAGCCCGCGCTCCAGGTTCCAGCGGGCCTCGTCCTCCGGGTCGACCAGCGGGCGCACCACGTCGAGGTAGGCGGCCGCCCCGGCGAAGTTCCCGGCGTGACGCGCGTCGATGGCCTGTTCGAGGGGATCGATGGCGAGCGCGAGTGTGGCCAGGAAGAGGCTCATGGCGGGGCCTGACCACGATCTTGGCCCCAGGTTCCCAGGACCGCAATCCAGGCCAGCGCCGCGCGCGCCACCTCGAGGTCGCCGAGGGTGTCTTGCGTGAAGCCGCCCACCAGCACGCCGACGAGCCCGGCGGCGGCCGCCGGGTGGGCGCGTCGCAGGACAGCGGCCACCAGCGCCGCGAGGGCGGCGAGGGCGCCGAGCCCGGCCGTGGCCTGGAGTTGCACGAGGCTGTCATGCGCGTGGTTGGGGAAGTAGAAGCCGGGGTCGAGGGCGGCGTAGAGCATCTCGGTCGCCGCGCCGTAGCCGCCGGCCCCGGCGCCCCCGGGAGGCACCTGCAGGCCCCCGGTCCACAGCACGGCACGTTGCCGGAGTTCTTCCCGGTCGGCGAAGAGCGCGAGCCCAGCCACGGTCGCGGCGGCCCCGCCGAGCAAGGCGCCCGCGCGCCAGGTGGCGTTCCCCCG
>VGRQ01000086.1 GCA_016875315.1 Deltaproteobacteria bacterium
CGGGCACGGCGAGGAGCAGCGGGCTCACGTCGACCACCTGCACCACCTCGGGAAAGAGCGTGAGCACCGCCGGCCGCGGCACCCCTCGCTGGAGCTGGCGGTCGAGCTCGGACCAGATCTCGGCGCCGAGGGCGTCGTCGTCACCGTCGAATCGCGGCTGTCGCGACAGGTGACTGATCCTGAGCTTCACCCGCGGCATCAGTCACAACGCCCGTTGTTGTCCCGGTCGGAGCAGCCCTCGCCCTTGAGGTCGCGCGACACGAGGGTGCCGCCCGCGGTCTCCACCAGCAACTCGGCGCTGTAGTTGCCGCTCGCCCCCGGCTGGAAGCGCACGCGCACGTCCATCTCGCTGCCGGCCTCCATGGTGCGGGGCACGGGCGGATCGGAGAGCAGCGAGAAGGCGCCGCTGCGGCCGTCGATCCAGATGTCGACCACCCGCACCTCGCCACCGTTCACGGTGAGCGTCAGCGTCTCGTCTTCCGGCTCGCCATCTTCCACCACCCGCCCGAAGTTGACGGTGCCCGCCGGGCGGATGGTGATGCGCCCCTCGGTGCTCTCGCCGAGCTCGATGCTCTGGAGGCCCAGGGAGCCGCACGCGGTGAGGGCGATCAGCCACACGGTGCCGCGACTAACGCGCACGGGCTAGGTTCGCGGGCGATGGCCGCCGACCCCGCACTGTTCCGCACTCCCCCGGCGAGCGAGGTGGCGGCGGCGCTGGAGGCTCGCGTGCGGCGGCGCCTGGCCACCACTGCCGACGCGCCGCTGGCTGACTACCTCGCCGACACGCTCTTCCACGAGCGCAAGCGCCTCGAGCGAGACGACGACGCCCCCGAGTACGCCGAGGCCATCGAGGCCGGCGCGCAGTCGCTCCGCGCCATGTCGCGGCCAGCGATGGAGTCGTCGATCTACCGGATGGTGCGCCACTACGCCGAGGAGGTCCACAACCCCTTCTCGGTGCGCACCTACCGCTTCGCCACGCGCATGATGCCCGGCGTGCTCACCCGCCTGCTCTCCGGCGCCCGCCCGCGCGACCTCGTGCTCGGCGACTTCGACCTCGCCTCGCGGCTCCTGCTCTCGGGCCCCATCGACCAGCTCCGGCGCCTGGCCGAGCAGGGCACCCTCATCCTCGCGCCCACCCACGTGTCGAACCTCGACAGCCCGCTGATCGGCTACTCCGCCTTCGCGGCGGGCTTGCCGCCCTTTGCCTACGGCGCCGGGCTCAACCTGTTCAGCAACCCGGTGATGGCCTTCTTCATGCAACGCCTCGGGGCCTACACCGTGGACCGTCGCAAGAAGAATCGCCTCTACAAAGACACGCTGAAGGACTACTCCACCGAGATCATCGGGCGACGGCACCACTCCCTTTTTTTCCCGGGCGGCACCCGGAGCCGCTCCGGGCGGCTCGAGTCGAGACTGAAGAAGGGCCTGCTCGGCACGGGTCTCGCGGCCTGGCAGGAGTCGCTCGCAGCGGGACGTCGCGACGGCGAGGTGTACATCGTCCCCTGCACGCTCAGCATCGGGCTGGTTCTCGAGGCGGAGACCCTCATCGCCGACAGCCTCGCCGAGGAAGGCAAGCAGCGGTACATCATCACCGACGACGAGTTCGCCGACGCGCGCACCATCGGGCGCTTCGTGCGATCGCTCTTGCAGCTCGACGCCAAGGTACACGTGGTCTTCGGGCAACCGATGGACGTGGTGGGCAACGCCGTCGACAGCGAGGGACGCTCGCTCGACCCGCGTGGCCGGGTGGTCGACCGGCGCGGCTACGTGTTCGACCGCAGCGGCGCCGTCGTGAGCGACGAGCAACGCGACCACCTCTACACCGAGCGCGTGGCCGAGCGGCTGGGCGAGGCCTACCAGCGCGATTTCGTCCCCCAGGCCACCCACCTCGTGGCCTGGGCGGCGTGGCAGGCGCTGCGGGCCGCGTTCCCGGGCCTCGACACCTGGCGCCTCGTCCGCCTGCACCCCGACCAGGCCGTGGTCGATCGCGCCGCCGTGGCCCGGCGCGTGGGCGAGGCGATGTCGCGACTGGGGGCCTACCACACGGCTCTCGCGCCCACCGCCGAGCGCACCCTCGACGACGCCACCCGCGTCTTCGCGTCGTACCACCGTCACCGCGCCGTGGCCGAGCAGGGCCCGAGCCTCCGCGTCCATCCCGAGCTCTGCCTCTACTACCAGAACCGCATGGTCGGCTACCGGGAGCTGCGTTGAACGCCGAGATCGTGGGACAGGGCGAGCTGTCGCAGACCATCGCCACGCTGGTGAAGGCGGCGGGCGTCGACGGGCGGGGCGTGGAGCTGTGGTGCGTCCCGGTGTCGGAGCTACGCCAGGCGGTGCGCGACCGGCTCCCCGGTCCTCAGCATCGCATCCTGCTCGCCACTCGCGGGCTAGAGCCGGGGACGGCACTGCGACCGTCGCAAGTGATCATGGAGGAGAGCGCTTGCCTGCGCGTGGCGGCCCTCGCCGGGCCGGTGCTGCCGGCGGAGATCGCGAGGAAGAGTCCCTGCGCCGCCGTGGTGGCCTCCCCTCACGCCGAGCTCCGCGCGCTCGGCGCGGCCGTGCTGCGCTCGCCGCTCTGCCGGGTGTACGAGAGTGCCGATCTCGCCGGGGTGGAGCTGGCCGGGGCGCTGGTCGACGTGTTCGCCGTCGCGCTCGGCGCCGCGCGGGGCCTCGGTCTCGGCGCCGGTGCCGAGGCGCTGCTCGTGGCCCGAGCCGCTGTCGAGGGCGCCCGCCTCGCCGGCAAGATCGGCGGTGATCCCCGCACCTTCTCCGGCCTCGCCGGCGTGGGCGACCTGGTGGCCTGCGCCGCCTCGGCCGACCACCCGGGACATCGCCGCGGGCTGGCGCTCGCGCGGGGCGAGGCCTCGCCCGAGGTGGTGGCGATGTGCACGCCGCTGTTGCGACACGGGGGCAACCTGCCGATCGTCGGTGGCGTGAAAGCGGTGGCGGCTGGCGAGGTAAGAGGCGCCGAGATGCTGGCGAAGTTGATGTCGAGCGCCCACGCCGGCGAGTGGGACGACGCGTGAATCGCGCCCCGATCGGCGTGTACGACTCGGGCTTCGGCGGGCTCACCGTCCTGCGCGAGCTGCGCCGGGCCCTGCCCGACGCCGAGTTCGTGTACCTCGGCGACGCCGGCCGCGCGCCCTACGGCGGTCGCGACGCGGAGGTGATCCTCGGCCTCGCCGAGCAGTGCGTGGAGCGATTGTTCAGCGAGGGCTGTCGCGTGGTGGTCGTGGCCTGCCACACGGTGTCGAGCGTCGCCCTGCGGCACTTGCAGGCGCGCTACGCCGGCCCGCAGCGGGAACGCGCCGTGCTCGGGGTCACCATCCCGGCGGCCGAGCTGGCGGTGGAGCACGCCTCCACGCGCGGTGGCCGGATCGCGCTGGTGGCCACCGCGCGCACCGTGGCCAGCGGCACCTTCACCACCGAGTGTCACAAGCTGGCCCCGGTGGAGGTGATCGAGCGGGCGGCACCGCTGCTGGCGCCCCTCGTCGAGGAGGGCTGGGAAGACACCGACATCGCCCACCTCGCCGTGCGCCGCTACGTCGCGGGGCTCGACGCGAGCGTAGTCGTGCTCGGCTGCACGCACTTCCCCCTGCTCCGCGGCGCGTTCGAGGCGGCGCTCGACTGTCCCGTGCTCGATCCCGCCCCCTTCGTGGCCGGGCGGCTCGTCGACTGGCTGGCGCGCCACCCGGAGTTCAGCGTGAGCGAGGGGCCGCCTCGGTTCTTGTCGACGGGCGACCCGGATGCCTTCGCCGCCCACGGCTCGCGTTTCCTCGGCGCCCCCGTGGCCGGCGTCCAGCACGTGGCCGAGACGGCCGGGCGACTGGAGCCCGCGGCCCGCGTGGTGCCCCGGGGACAGGTGGTCCGCGCGTGAATCTCCGCCGCCGGCTCCGTCGCTACGTGCCGCGATCACGCTGGACCAAGCTGGGTATCGGGCTCGCCATCGCCCTGGCCCTCCTCCTTGGCGCCGAGCTCGCGCTCCGCACCGCTGGCGTGCGCCCGTCGTACACCGGCCGCGAGGCCCTGGGCTGGCGGATGACGCCGAACCTGGTCGACGATGCCTTCCGGGCCCCCGGTGGACAGCCCTTCGCGGTGCGCACCAACAGCGACGGGCTGCGAACGGGCCACGGCCGCGAGCGGGAGCCCGGCGCCCGGCGCGCGATGGTGCTCGGCGACAGCACCGTGTTCGGCTGGGGCGTCGACGACGGCGGCAGCGTGGCCGACGGGCTCGAGATCGCGCTCGACCATGGGGCGCCCACCGAGGTGATCAACGCGGGACAACCCGGCTACTCGTCCTGGCAGGCAGCGGCGCTGTATCTCGACCTGGCCGAGGCCTACGCGCCCGACGCGGTGGTGTTCTTCCTCCCGCAACACGACCGCAACCGGGTGCCGGTGTCTGACCGCGAGGCCCTGGAGGGCGCCGACGGGGCGCTCGCGCGGGCCCGCGTGTGGCTGGCCACCCAGTCGCGCCTCTTCGAATTCGCGAGGGCCTACTTGCTTGCACTGCCCGAGCGGCAAGTGGTGTTGCCCCACGAGCGGGCCGCCGCCTCGCGCGTGGACCGAGTTTCTGACAGTGACCGCACCCACGCCTTCACCCTGGTGCTCGACGACGCGGAGAAGCGAGGCGCCCGCGTGTTCTTCGCCCTGCTCCCCCACCAGGCCGAGCTGAGCGGCAACCCCGGCCCGCCCAATCCCCAGGAGGCCTGGGCCCGCAACTTCGGTCGCGACACCGCCTTCATCGATGCCCGCGATGCCTGCGCCAGCATCGGCATCGCGGCGCTACTGCCCGGAGATCCGGGCCACCTCACAGCGGACGCCAACCACATGGCCGGCGCCCACGTGGCGGGCGCGCTGGCGAGCGCGATGGGGTGGTAGGGGCGGCAGGCCCTCTCCCGGCCTCCGGCCACCCTCTCCCGCGAGCGGGAGAGGGGCACGTGGGGGAGGGACACCCAGAGTCGACATCGACCCCCACCCAAGGAGCCGTGTGTCACGGGAAGGGGGGAGAGCCCGCCGGTTGCCGTGCTACCTGCACGGCAACCGCCGGAGGGCGCAGACCGCAGGTCGGAGCCCGGAGGGCAGCGGGCGTCAGGGGGGAAACCCGCCCCCGCGGGTTCCCCCCCCCAAAAACACAATCGGCATGGACCAGGTGGGAGTCGAACCCACAGGATGACCGGGATTTTAAATCCCGCGCGTCTGCCAGTTGCGCCACTGGTCCGTGCCCCGGCAAGCTAGCGCCAGCCCGCGCCGGGGTCAACGGCCTTCGAGGGGGGCCGTCTCGCGAACGAGGCGCTCTTGCAGGGAACGAGGGTCGAGGGGGCCCTCGTCGAAGATGTCGCGGGGCAAGGGCAGCTCGGCCGGGACGCCGGGCACCACCGGCCCCGGCGCGAGCGCGCCGGCCAGCTCGGCGGCCACCAGCCGGTTGGCCAGGGCGGTGGGGTGCATCTCGTCCATGAACAGCGCGTCCACCGCCTCGCCCGAGGCGCGGAGGATCGGCGTGGCATCGACGATCGGCACGCCCGCCGCCTGCGCCAGCGCCGCGCGGTAGGCCACGTAGGGCGTCCACGGCTCGTGGACCGACTCGTGTTGCAAGGTGCGACGGTTGGCCAGTGTCAGGAACACCACGCCCACGCCCCGCGACCTTGCCTCGCCCAGCATCCACCGGAGGTTGTCGGCGTACTGGTCGAGTGGCACCCGGCGCACGCCACCCCAGCTGTCGCGGGACTTCCAGTACACCGAGTAGGTGGTGGGACGGCCGAGCACCCCGGCAAGGAACCGGTACAACGCGCTCTCGATCAGCACGGCCTCCACCCCACCGCTCGGGCCACCCAGGGCGCCGAGCAAGGTGGCATCGGGAAAGTAGTCGAACTGGTTGTCTGACCACTGGTTGCCAATCACCAGGACGGCCGGGCCCATCGCCCAGCCCTGCTCGTCGAGGAAGACCCGGGTTTGCAGGGAGGAGTAGCCCGGGACGGCCGCCGTGCAGGCACGGAAGGCCCCGCCCGTGGCGGCGCCGAGCTGGCCGTGGAGCGTGTCGGAATCGGCGAGGCCGTGGCCGAAGATCGAGCTGTCGCCAAGGGTGAGGAGCAGCGGCGAGGCCGCAGGGGGGCAGGCCCGCAGGCCCGCCGCGTCGATCTCCACGCTCACCCCGGCGCTCTCCACGGTCCCCGGCGACATCGACCAGCCGCGCGTGGGGTGGGGCCGCATGAAGGTCGAGCCCGTCGGTACCACCGCCCGCGCCGGTTCGAGCGCGCGGGCGATGCCCTCCCCGGTGGCGAGGGAGAGCAGCCCGAGCGCCAGTCCCAGCACCGACCGGTATCGCCGCAGCCGTCGCGACACCTACCACACCCCGTGGAGCAGCCCGATCTGCGTACACAGCTCCAGCCCGATCGCCAGGTCCTCTGCCGTGGGGAACCACGCCACGCCGAGCCCCACCCCGGCGAGTTCCACCCGGCCCGTCACCACCGGGCCCACGGTCTCCCCGTCGAGGCCGGCACCCACGTCGATGGCGGTGGAGAGCGAGCCGCTGCCGAGTCGCTGGCGCAGCCCGGCGGTCACCCGGCTGTGCGGCTCGGGGTCCTCGTCGCCGAGGCTGGCCCCCGCCTGGGCGCGCACCCACGCCCGGTCGCGCAACGTCAAGCTCACCTCGCCCGCCAGGGCGAAGTTGCCCGCGGCGCGCGGCGACATCGCCAGGGCGCCGTCCCAGGTACCGCCCAGGAGCGGTCTCTGAGGCTCGGCCCGCAAGGCCTGGAGGCGATCGACCCGCGTGGCGAAGGAGAGGTTGTCGGCCGCGAGCTTGCGCGAGACGATGCCGACGATCCGTCCCTCGGAGTCGAGCAGGGGGCCCCCGGAATTGCCAGGGTTCAGGGCGGCGTCGGTCTGGATCATGGTCGCCCCCACCGCGCTCACGATGCCCTCCGAGATCGACCACAGGAGCGTGCCCTCGAGCTTGCCGGTGGCGGCGTTCGCGTAGGGATGGCCCACGGCGTACACCCGCTCGCCGGGCAGCGGCAGATCGTCCCGCGCCGGGAGCCACGAGAGCGCCAGCCCTTCCACCTCCACGATGGCGAGATCGTGGGCCGGGTCCATGGCCACGGTGCGCCCCTGGCCTCGCGTGCCGTCGCGCCGCTCCACCCGGGGCCGTTGCCCGGTCGCGACACAGTGATAGGCGGTGGCCACGGTGCGATCGTCGAGCGCCACCCCCGCGCAGATCGACGGGCCCGTCACCAGCAAGACGACGGCGTCGATCCAGTGCTCCACGCCCCGGGGATAACCGGTTAGCCGCCGCCCCCGCCCGGGTTGCCCATGTCCCCTCGCCTCTTGTGGTTCCTGCCCCTCCTCGCCGCTTGCCCGGCCCCAGGGGAGGACTCGAAAGATAGCGCCGGCGGCGAGGACAGCGCCGGTCCCGGCGACAGCGGCACCGGCGACACCGGCGACACGGGCGACACCGGCGACACCGGCGGCCTCGATCAGCCCGTGCCCGAGGAACACCCCGACACCACGGGGCCCGCCCTGCCCGACTGCACCGCGACGAGCGGCAGCGACGACAACGTGGCGCTGGTGGGCGTGGTACTCCTGCCGAGCGGCCCGGTGGCGGGCGCAGTCACCTACCAGCCCTCCACCGGCGAGATCACCTGCGCCGGCGAGAGCTGCGACACCTCCGGCGCCACCGTGGTGTGTACCGAGGGGATCATCTCCGCCGGGCTGGTCGACCCGCACAACCACCTCCAATACAACACGCTTCCCCCCTGGCAGGTCGACCCCGAGTTCGACGACCGCTACGACTGGCAGGACGACGGCCGCTACTACGACTACCGCGAGGCCTACGACGCCATCGAGGACGACTACGACTGCGAGATCATGAAGTGGGCCGAGGCCCGCGAGATCGTGCACGGCACCACCAGCGCCGTGGGCTCCTCCGGCAGCGACGACTGCATCGATCGCGGCGTCCGCAACCTCGACGAGGGCAGCGCCGCGTCGCACCTCTCGGGCTACGAGATCGACTACAACTCGGGCAACGTCGAGAACAGCGTGGAGGAGGGCGACGGCGAGAACTACGCCGACAAGCTCGCCAGCGGCGAGCTCGAGGCCGAGATCAACCACGTGGCCGAGGGTCGCGACGGCAACGTGCGAAGCGAGGTCGACCTGATGATCGACGCCGGGATGACCGGCCCCGGCCAGGTGTATGTCCACGCCACCGACGCCAGCACCGAGCAACTCGCGGTGATGGGCGGCACCGGCACGGCGATCCTGTGGTCGCCCCGCTCCAACGTGGAGCTCTACGCCACCACCACCCCGATCGAGGTGGCCGAGCGCTTCGGCGTGCCCTGGGCCATCGGCACCGACTGGACCCCGAGCGGCAGCATCGGCCAGCCCCAGGAACTCGCCTGCGCCGAGGCCTGGCTGCAAGGCAAGGGCAACCCGCTCGCCGACAGCGAGTTGTACGAGAAGGTCACCAGCGACGCGGCGCGGATCGTGGGCGCCGACGCGCTCCTCGGCACGCTGGAGTCCGGTCTCAAGGCCGACATCGCCGTGTTCGACTACAGCAGCACGCCCTACCGGGCGATCATCGGCGCCGGGGAAGACACGGTGAAGCTGGTCATCGTCGACGGCGAGGCGGTGTACGGCGAGCCGAGCTTCATCGAGGCGCTCGCGGAGAATGCCGACTGGTGCGACACGCTCGACGCCTGCGGCGAGGAGCGTCGTTATTGCCTGAAGGACAGCGGCAGCGAAGACACGCTGGAAGAGGTGGAGAACACGCTCTCCACCGCCCTCGCCGACACGACGATGCCCAGCGGCTACGAGTACGCCGGCCAGCTCTACGGTCTCTTCAGTTGCGCCGACGAGTGGCAAGAGTGCCAGCTCGGCACCGCCACCATGGAGGACAGCGACGGCGACGGCCTTCTCGACACCTCCGACAACTGCACCTGGTTCTACAACCCCGACCAGCTCGACAGCGACGCCGACTCGCTGGGCGACAGCTGCGACGCCTGCCCGCTCGAGCCCGGCGTGGACTGCAGCTTCGACGCCAACGACTACGACGGCGACGGGGTGGACAACGACACCGACAACTGCGCGACGGTCAGCAACGCCGACCAGGCCGACGCCGACGGCGACGGCTACGGCGACGCCTGCGACGAGTGCCCGGGCTGGGCGCCCGACGACGGCGCCCTGGAGGCGACCATCGTCGAGGTGCGCACCGGCGGAGCCTGCGAGGGGATGCTGGTGACGGTCACCGGGGTCGTCACCGCCGTGGTCCCCGAGGGCGGCTTCTTCATCCAGGACGAGACCGCCGACGAGTACGCGGGGCTCTACGTGTACGACCAGGGCGAGAACAGCGTCGCCACCGGCGAGGCGGTGACCGTCACCGGCACCTACCAGGAATACTACGGGCTCACCGAGATCGCCTTCCCCGAGAGCGTGGAGTCCACTGGCGACGGCGGCAATGTCACTCCCGTGTCGCTCGACGCCTGCGCCGTTGCCGGCAACGCCGAGGCCTACGAGTCGATGCGGGTGACGCTGCCGGGCGCCACGGTGACCGACCTCAACGCCGACGCGGAAGAGGGCAGCGACAGCCCCGACTACGACGAGTTCGTGGTGGACGACTGCCTCCGGATCGACGACTTCATCGACGCCGACATCGACCAGCCCACCTCGATGCTCACCTACGCCAGCATCGACGGCATCGTCATCTACACCTACGACAACTACAAGCTGGCGCCCCTGTCGGTGGCCAGCCTGGTGGAAGAATGATCCTCGCTTTCTGGCTGTGGGCCTGCTCCGAGGAGGCCGCAGCCCCCTCCCCCGATCCCTCTTCCGCCGCCGAGGCGCCCCCGGCCGAGGCGAAGCCCGCCGAGAACGCCGACGCGCCGCGCGTGCCGGCCACCACCGCCGGCCGCATGGCTGCCTCCCACGTGCTCGTGGCGTGGAACGGCGCGATGAAGGCCGACGCGACGGTGCAACGCACGCGCGACGAGGCCCGGGCCAGGGCGGAGCAGGCGCGCGCCCGCGTGGTCGGCGGCGAGGACTTCGCCAAGGTGGCCAAGGAGATGTCCGACGACAAGTCCAAGAGCCGCGGCGGCCGCCTGGGCAACTTCAACTCCGGGACGATGGTGCCGGTGTTCGAGGAGGCGGTGCTCGGGCTGGGCGTGGGCGAGGTCAGCGCCGTGGTGGAGTCGCCGTTCGGCTTCCACGTCATCCGTCGCGACATGATGTCGCAGATCCACTGTGCCCAGATCATCGTGGGCTACGGCGGCGCCGAGCGCCCGATCGAGGGTGTCACGCGCGCGAGGGACGAGGCCCGGGCCCGCATCGAGGCGGCGCTCGCCGAGATCCAGGGCGGCGCGGACTGGAACGCCACCGTGCGCAAGTACAGCGACGGCCCCGCCAAGGAAGACAACGGCGACCTCGGCTGGTTCTCGCGGCGGCAGCTGATGCCCCAGCTCGACGAACCGGCCTTCGACCTCGACATCGGCGCCACGACCCCGATCATCGAGACCCCCACCGGATTTCACCTGCTCAAGCGGCTGGAGTAGTTGGCGAGTCCCCTCTCCCCGGGCACGCGGCTCGCTGGGCGCTACCGCGTGGGCGAGGCGCTGGAGGCCCCGCCCGACCTCGCGCGGCACGCGGTGATCGACGAGCAGGCGCCTGCCGATGTGCTGGAGGCGGTGACCCTGCAACAGCACGCGCGCATGCGACCGGGCGCCCGCGAGGCCTTCCTCGCCGCCGAGGCCGAGCCCCCGCGCGGCCTGCGGACGGTGGCTGTCGTCGACGACCCTCGTTTCCCCGTTCGCATCCGGGAGCGGGTGGCGATGATCGCCACCGAGGCGCTGCTCGGTGAGCTCTCCAGCGAGGAGGGGGCGCGGCTGCACGCCTGGCTCGGCGCCGACGCGAGGCTCGAGGCACAAGACCTGGCCATCGACCTGCTCGGCCTGCCCCGGCTCGCCCCGCGCGGGCTCCCGGTCGCGCAGAGGCTCGTCGAGCCCCGGCCGATGTCGAGCCTCCTCGCCGCGCCAGGCCACGACGCCACCGCGCCGCGGATCGTCCTCGCGGCGCGGGCGCTCGCGCGCGACCCTTCGGAATCCCACGGCCTCGCCCGCCTCGCCCGTCCCGCGTTCGTGGTGACCGTCGCGCTCCCCGACGACCCGGTGCAGATCGAGCGGATATCGACCTTCACCGGCCTGTCGCGCGACGACGTGCGGCGGGCCGCGCGCGCAGGCAAGTCATGGCCCTGGGCGGTGTCCGACCACCCGGCCATCGCCACGCGGGCGCGCATCCTCGGCGGGCGGCTCGATCTCGCGCCCGAGCTGGTCGCCATCGCCGTGGTGCCGCCGAGCTTCGTGGGCACCGCGATGGCGGCGCTTGGCACGCAGTTTCCCTTCCTGGTGGGCACGGGCATCCCCGCCGTGGACTTCTCGCTGGCGGCGGGCCTCGGGCTCGCCTCGGCGGTGTCGCTGGTCTCCAACGCGCGCCGCCTCCGGCCCTACCGCCGCGCGCAGCGCGCCCTCGGCGCCCTCGACCTGGCGCGCGCCGCCTCGCCTCGCGCCCCCGGCGTGGAGTCGTCGCTCTTGCAGCTGGCGAGCGCACTGCAACGACCGGCCGTGCCCGAGGTGGTGCGGGCCGACGCGCACGGCGCCCTCGACGAGGCGTGGATGGCGCTCCTGTCCGAACCGCTCCCGCTTCCCGATCCCCGCCGCGAGTCACTTCGCTTGTCGCGACACCACGAGGTCGCCGCGGCCGCGCAGGCGCTGGGCGAGGCCCTGGGCGAACCCGGCCCGGCGCTCGTCGCCGCCGTCGATCGCCTGCGTCGCGTGTCAAGCTAGCGCGCGGCGGCTACGTTCGGCCCATGCCGAGCGCCGCCACCCCCGCCGGTCTCGCCTTCCTGCGCGAGCTGGCCAAGAACAACAACCGCGAGTGGTTCACCGCCCACAAGGCTCGATTCGAGCACGATCTACGCGAGCCGCTGCTCGCGTTCGTCGAGGCGCTCGCACCCCGGCTGGCAGCCATCGACCCGAGCGTGGCTTGCGACGCGAAGTCGGTGTTCCGCATCTACCGCGACACCCGCTTCGCCAAGGACAAGTCGCCTTACAAGACCAACCTCGGCGCGCACTTCACGCTGCGGCAGCCCGGCAAGGGTCGCGACGAGACGGTACACCTCCCCGGCTACTACCTGCACGTCGAGCCCGGCGGTTGTTTCTTCGGGGCGGGCACCTGGCGCCCCGACGGCCCCTCGCTCGCCCGCATCCG
>VGRQ01000087.1 GCA_016875315.1 Deltaproteobacteria bacterium
ATTCCTTGGGCGCACAGGCCAGGGCTAGCCAGAGGAGGAGAGTCACTTCGCGCCTCCCGCCGGGAGCGAGGCCGGGCCGGAGAAGTTGATGCCGCTGGTGGGCACGCCGCCCCGCGACTCGGTGCGCTCCGAGGGGTACTCGATGGGGTAGCGGTCGTGCAGCGCGGTCAGCGTCTTGCTGTTCCACTCGCTCCAGCGCTTGTCGGCCTTGGCCTTCTCGAGCGCGGCGATGAGGCGCCCCTTGCCGCGGTCTTCGGCCTGGAGCCGGAAGGGGTCGAGCTGCTCCTGGTAGATGGCGATCTCCTCCTCGCTGAGCCCTGGCGGTGGCGGCACGGCGTAGACCATGTCGGCGTAGGCGAAGTAGGCCATGCCCTGGACGTAGAGGGCGGCGGCGGCACTGTCGTAGTCCTGGTAGGCCTGGATGAGGGCCAGGGCGGTGTCGATGAGCGCCTTGAGCTCCTCCGGCTTCTTCTTGAGCACCAGCTCCACGTTCGCCTTCTCGCTGCTGCCGAACTTGTAGACCTTGAAGGCCTCGAACTCGACCAGCAGCTTGGCGAGGGGCCCCTCGGCCGCCATCTTTCGCGCGTCGCTGCTCACGCCGCGAGCCACGTTGTCGCGGAAGACCGTCTCGATCTCCGACCACTTCGCCGCGGCGCGCCTCGAGTCGCCCTTTTGCTCGTACAACTTCGCGAGCTTGTAGTGGGCCTCGATCGCGTGGCTGGCATTCTCCACGCCGAAGCGCCGCAGGTACTTGTCGTAGAAGTCGGCCGCCTCGCGGTCGCCCACCAGCTCCCACTGCTCGCCGGCGCGCCAGTAGATGTTCTCGGCGTCGGCCACGTTGGGCAGGTTGGCGTACTTCATGTAGGCGTTGGCGGCGCCCACGTGATCGCCCATGCCGGTGCGGAGGAAGGCGGCGTTGTAGAGCGCGGCCGGCGCATCGGGGTGGGCAGGGTCGAGCCTCGGCAGGGCCTCGAAGTACTTCACCGCCGTGTCGAGATCGAGCACCGAGGAGTAGCCCTGCGCGATGCGGAAGTAGAGCGACTTCGCTCGCTCGTGGGAGGGGAACTCGTTGATGAACTGCTCGAACAGGCGGTTGGCGGTGTCTTGCTGCCCGGAGAGGTCGAAGTTGTTGGCTGCGTTGTAGAGCGCCACGTCGCGGTACTTCGAGCGCGGGAACTGCGCGATGAAGTCCTGGTAGCAGGCGGCCGCGCCGGCGCGGTCGGCGTCGGTCTTCTGGCGGCACAGCTCGAGGGTGACCTGCTCGTACTTCTCGGCGGCGGTGGTGGCCCCCGCCACCGCGATGTCGGAACCGGTGTCGATCACCTTCCGGAGACAGGCCTGCAACTGCTCGAGGTTGCCCTCGTTCTGGTAGGTCTGGCACATCAGGTCGGCGGCGTACTTCGCCTCCTTGCTGCCGTTGAATCGGGCGCCGACGGCCTTGAAGCGCTTGCGCGCCTCGTCGTAGTAACCGTGGTTGTAGTAGATTTCCGAGGCCAGGTAGGCGAGCGCGGCGCGGTCGCGATCGAGCACCTGCGCCCACTCCGGGTCGCTGAACTCGCGATCGACGAGGTCGTCGGCGCTATCGACGAAGGCCTTCTGCTCGTCGCTGACCATGTACTGGGTGATGGTCATCCCGGCCGGGGTCGTGACGGTGTTCTGCACGATCGCGCCCTGGGGCACGTCTTCGAGCACGCCGTACTTGGCCCGCGCGATCTCCTCTCGCGACTTCATCAGCTGGTAGCGCGCGCCCTCGCGGAACTGGCTGCGCTCGTTCTTCAGGATCTGCTGGTAGACCCTCGAGGCCTCGTCGAACTGGTTGGAGGAGAAGAGGGCGTAGGCGAGGTACCACTCGTAGGTGTCGTAGTCGTCGGCGAAGGGGTACTTCGTGAGGAAGTCACGATACTTCTCTGCGGCCATCGCGAAGTCCGACACCTGGCCCGACTCCTTGGCGCGCAGGAGGTACTCGGTCGCGACGTCGGCCAGCGAGGACTCCACGAAGCTGCGCGCGGCGCCGATCGCGTCGGGATTGTTCCGATTGGCGTTGTACCAGGGCTTGCCCTCGACGTACTTCTCGCCCAGCTCGGCGAGCGCGGCGGCCGCCTGCTCGGGCTTGCGCATGGGCGCCGGCATCTTCTCCGCGTAGATACGGGCAATCTCGTACTGGTAGATGGGGTTCTGCGGGTGGAGCGGCCACTCGGCCTGGAGGTACCGATAGGTCTCGATCGAGTCCTCGAACTTGGCCTGGGCGAGCAGGATCTGCGCGAGGCGCTCGACGACGTCGTGCTCCCACTTCTTGTCGCCCACCTTCGCGAGGTGCTGCCTGGCCACGTCGACGGGCTTCTTGCCGAACTTGTCGGCCATGTCGGAGTAGGAGATGGCGAGGTACTCGACGGCCTCCTTGCGCATGTCGGAGGTGCGGCCTGTCTTGGCGAACTGCTCGTCGGAGTAGTCGAGGAGGGTGACCAGGTATTCCAGCGACTTCTCGTAGTTCAAGAGTCGGAAGTGGGTCCACCCGAGCTTGTAGATGGCCTTGTCGTAGTTGCGACCCGAGGGACCGTCGGCGAGCACCGTCTCGTAGTAGGCCACGGCGGTACGCAGGTTGAGCGTGCGATCCTCGCGAGGGGCAGGAAGGTCGAAGTAGTACTCGCCGAGCCGCATGTTGGCGTCGTTCGAGAAGGTGGACTTCGGGTACTTCTGCGCGAGGACCAGCCAGACGTCGCGAGCGGCCGTCTCGTCGAACTGGGCGGCGTTGGCGGCGCTGAGGCACCAGCCGAGCATGTAGTAGGTGTCGGCCAGGTACTGGTAGTCGTCGTGGTTGTCGATGATGTCGCGGTAGAGCTGCACCGACTTGCGGTAGTCCTTGACCGGCGGCTCCGGGAGCGTGGCGGCCGCGTCGGCCCCCAGCTGGTCTTCCATGCGGCTGTACTCGTCCATCCGCGACAGGAAGTCGAGCTCGGCCTCCTCGAAGTAGAGGTCGGCCAGGCGGAACTTCATGTCGGCCGAGTACTTGGTGGCCGGGTACTTGGAGAGGAAACTCTCGAGCTTGGTGATCGCCACGCGGCGCAGCGTGTTGCCGTCTTCCTCGACGCGGCCCATCGCGGCGCCGAAGGCCGACGTGATGCGCGCCTTCTCCTCGGCCTCGGTGGCGTCGACGATCGCGCGCACGTCGGCCTGGAACTCGCCCATCCGCTCGCGGTAGCGCTCGGCGGTCTCGCGGAAGGCCTTCTGCTCGGCGGGGTCGGGAGCGGCGACGGCCACGCCGGGCCAAAAGACGCTGCTCAGCAGGAGAATCCGGCTCGTGGTGCGAAGCGCGCGTGTCATCGGTCGAGGTTCTCCCGGATGATGCGGAAGCGATCGTTGAGCTCCTGCAACATCTTTGCCTGCTGCTCGATCAACAGATCCTGCTCCTCACCGGTTTCTGACTTGCGCAGCCAGTACACGTCGACGATGCCCTTGTCGGCGTCGATCACGTCGGACTCGAACTGGGTGCGCAGCTCGCGCAGCCCGCCGAGCACGACGCGAGCGGCCACCGCCTCGGTGTTGGCGGACTCTGCTTCCAGGTCGCGACGCAGCTCGGTGACCTTCTGCGCCGTGGCGGCGAGGCGCTGGCGGACCGCCTGTGTTTCCCGGGCCTCGCCCGTGGCCACCACGCGCGCCGCCTCGGTGGACGTGGCCTCCAGCGTGTCGAGGGCCGACCACAGGCGGTCGATCTGGGCGTAGATCGACGCGCTGTCGGTGTCCTGGACGCCGCGTCGATAGGTGGCCAGCCGATCGCGGAGGGTCTGCAAGGTCGCGAGGTTCTGCGCGCGGGCACCGGAGTCCTCCCGCACGCTCCCGGCCTCGACGGTGCGCATGATCTTGCGGCGGGTCACCTCGGACTGCAGGCTCTCGAGCTCGACAACCGCGGCAGCAAGGTCTTTGCGCGCCACTTCGAGCTCGCCGCGGATGCGCTCCTGGTCGGCCGGGGACAGCTTGGTGCTCCCGCTGGACAGCACCTCGGCGATGCTGCGCCCGCTGGCCGTGTACTCCTCGGCCACTTGCTGCACGCGGAAGGCGCGCTGCTGCACCTCGCGCACCTGCGCCTCGTACACCAGCAGCTTGTCGGTCGCGACAGAGACGCCGGAGTCGAGGGGGGCGTCGGCCCCGCCCGCAGTCTCCACCTCGCGGCCCAGCGCGGCGAGCTCCGACTTGGTGCCGCCGGAGGACTTGCCTTTCAGGTAGGCGATCTCGGCCTGCAACAGGCGCGCGCGCATCGCCAGCGCCGCGCCGCGCATCGTCGTGAGCTGGTTTCGGGCGGCGACGAACATGCCGAGGGTGTCGGCATCGCCGGAGAGCGCCGTCTCCAGGTCGGCGACGATGCGCTCGGCGTCCTCGAGGTCCTGGCGCGTCTGGCTCACGTCGAGGTAGGCCTTCATCGCGCGCGACACGTCGTCGCGACCGATGAGCGTCTCCAGCGCGTAGGGAGGGAGGCCGGAAGTACCGCCGGTGTCGCCGATGCGCTCGAGGAACTGGCGCGCCTGCGTGGTGCCCTGGGAGAGATCGTCGAGTCGCATCGCCACGGGCGTGTAGGCCTCGACCACCTCCTCGTAGGACTTCCGCGCAGCGTCGTATTGCTTGAGCTTCATGTGCAGGTGACCCTGCAAGACCTTCATCTGCGCGGTGTAGCGGTGCTCGGGAAAGGCAGCGAGGAAGCTGTCGACTTGTCCCAGCGCCGCCTCGTAGCGCTCCTGCTTGACGAAGCTCCACACCGACTCGTAGAGCTTGTCGGCGAACTCGCCCGAGCCGCGATCGATGCGGTCGTAGTAGGCACTGGCGGCGGCGAAGTCGCCGGTCTCGTAGTGCAGGCGCCCGAGGGCGAGGACGGCAAGCTCCTGGATGCGCTTCTGGTCGGCGTCGGAAACGGGCGTGCCCTCGACCTTCTTGAACTCGGCGATCGCCGCCGGGAGGTTGCGCTCCTGGATCATCAGCACGCCGAGCTGGTAGCGGCCGCGGGTGTAATAGGGACTGGAGCTGCCGATCGCGTCGAACAGCGCCTTTGCCCGGGGTAGCTCTCCGCGTCGAACGAAGGACTTGGCCAGCGTGTAGTTGACGAGGTCGGTGGCCGGCACCCGCCCGGTGACGATGTAGGTGTTGTAGTAGGAGGTGAAGGCTGCGTCGTCGCCGATCAGGGCGTACACCTCGAGGTTGCGGCGCACGGCGTCGGCAAAGTAGGGGTGCTTGGAGCCCGTGTCGACGATGGACCGGAACGCCTCCTCGCTCGTGCGGAGATTGCCCAGCTCGAACAGGCACTCTGCCAGATACCATTCGGAGTCGCGGGCCAGCTCGGCGTTGCCCAGGGCGCGAGACTGCACGAGGATGTAGAAGCCGGTGGCCGCGCTCTGGAAGTCGCCCACGAGGTAGCCGTAGACGGCGTCTTCGTAGCGGCGCCGGGCCTCGCCTACGCCGATGAGCCCGCTACGCTCGGTGAAGTTGAGGCGCGTGTCTTCCACCTCGGAGCCGATCTTCCCGATCTCGGTCTCGAGGTCGCGCAGCCGCTCGGTGGTGCCGCGGTCGGCGGCGAGGGCCGCCGGTGACGCGACGAGGGCCAGGAGCGCGAGGAGCTTACTTGCCATCCGAGATCCGCTCGCACTTCAGCTCGAAGTCCACCTTGGCGCGCTCTTCGAAGCTGTTGACCACGCCGCCGCGGTCGCTCACGACAGCCCGCACGGTGCAGGTCTTACCGAGCTCGGCGTTGAAGGCGTAGTTGGAGCGAACGTTGATCTCGTAGTTCTTCGCGTAGGTGAAGATCCCCATCCCGGTGGGACGGATCTTCAGGTCGATCGACAGGTTGTGGTTGCCGGGCGGCACCGCGCCGTCGTGAATCTTGAACTCGCGGCTCTGGTCGAGCGAACCGGCGGGGTCGGCCTTGGAGAACTTGGACTGCCCGTCGAGCAGGTACTGGACTGACTCCAGCCGGAAGCCGCTGGAGAGGCGGTTGACGTGCCAGATCGTGGCGCGGGCGCCGCTGGAGCTCCCCTCGATGACGATCTCCTTGAGCAGCTGCAAGGTGGCCTTGCTGCGGAAGACGCGCTCTTTGAGCGAGTCGACCTGCTCCTCCACGGTGAGCAGCTCGCGGTTGAAGTCGGCTTGCCCCTCGTCGCCTGCGACGGGCTCCTCCCGGGTGCTGCCGTCGCCGGCAAAGGCGGGGGCAATCGCGCTTCCTACGCCGAGCATCCAGAGCCCAGCGGCGAGAACGGGCAAACGCGAACGCAGCATGAGACGTCTCCGATAGGGGGCGGCGCCCCCCGTAACGCGACCTCAGTCGCCTCCGCCATCGCCGGCTTCGGCAAGGTTGCCGTTCACTCCCGCCAGCGCACGCACCAGCTCGTCGTGGGCGGCGCGGGCGCGGACGGTGTTGCCGTCGATGTCGTTGACGAAGAAGGAGAAGGCGTAGTTGCGCCCGTCGACGGCGCGGACGTAGCCGGAAAGGCAGAAGACGCCGTTGAGCGAGCCGGTCTTGGCCCGCACGCGGCCCTCCATCCCGTCCTCGCGGAAGCGGTGCCACAGGGTGCCGTCGCGACCGCCGACGGCAAGGGTGGCGAGGAACTCCGGGCCGCGATCCACGTCGTTCCACATGTCCATCAACACGGCATCCATCGCCGACGGGCTCATCGTCGCCTCGCGGGAAAGCCCGGAACCGTTGACGAACTTGTAACGCTCGCTCGGCACGCCGAGCGAGGTCATGTAGTCGTTCATCACCTTCACGCCCTTCTCGGTGGAGCCCGGGAGCCCGAGCTTCTCGGCGCCCACCGCGCGGAGCACCTGCTCGGCCATGAAGTTGTTGGACTGCTTGTTCATGTCCATGAGGATCTCGACCAGGCGGTCGGACTCCACTTTCAGCACGAGGGTGCTGTCGACGGGCGCGGCGCCCACGCGGGCCTTGCCCTTGAGCTTGATCCCGTTGGCCTTGACCATGTCGCGGAACACGGAGAGGTAGTTCCCCGTGGGGTCGGCCAGCGTCCGGTACACCTGGTCGGGCTCGTGGTCGGCGGGGACGTTGCCGGTGAGCTTGTAGGTGGCCACCTTCCCGTCCTTCTCGTCGAGGGTCCGCTCCACCTTCACCCAGTACTTGGACCGGTCGCGACCGGTGGTGAGCTGGTTGTCGAGCACGAGCACGTCGCTCGGCGTGTCGAACGCGGCGAGTGCGGCGCCCCCCACCTCCGGGCCCGGCCGGATGTTGATGGTGGCGATGTTGTAGTTGAGCGAGAGCGCGCCGAGGGCGGAGTAGTAGCTGGAGCCGTCCTCGAGGTCTTCCGGCTTGTTCCAGCCCGGCACCCAGACGCTGTCCTGCGTGTAGCTGTCGTCGAACACGAGGTCGCCCTGGATCTCGGAGACGCCGCGAGCCTTGATGTCGGCCACCATGCGCCACATGCGCTCCACCACCATGGTGGGGTCGCCCTGGCCGATCACGTAGAGGTTGCCCTGGAGCACGCCGTCGGCCCCGAGATCGCCGTCGTGTTTCACCCAGGTGGGGAAGCGGTAGCTGGGGCCGAGCTCCCTGAGCGCCACCGAGCTGGTGACGAGCTTCATCGTGCTCGCCGGCAACAGCCGGGCGTCGTCGCCGTAGCTGTAAACGCGCGCCCCGGTCTCCGCGTCGATCACGTCGAGGGCGCTGCGCGACTTCGCGAAGATCGGCAGGTTCGGCAGGTTGGCCAGCGCCGCCTGGAGCTCGGGGGTGATCGCGGCGTTGCTCGGCGCGGCGGTGAGACTGGGCCCGAGGGCGGCGCTGCTGGCGGGCGCCGTGGCGCCGGACCCCCCGGGCGTGGACATCTCGGGCTTGTCGCCGTTCTCCGGGACAGCGGCCTCGCCCGCGCCGGCGAGCGCGGGGGGGAGGAGGGCGAGCAGGAGCAGCAGGGAGCTGGCGCGCATCAGAAACCCCCAGGGTTGGCAACGGCGGGCGGGGATGCCGGTTGAGACACCGGCGGCGGGAGGAGTGCTCCGGCTATCTTCACGCACCCGCGGCCCGAGGACAAGAGGGCGAGTGAAAAAAGGTAGATGGGCCACGGTGTCAATGTGAAATCGAGTGTTCCCCTGTCGCTGTCAAGAGCATGGGGGGCGCCGGTGGCCCGTTACGTTGCGCCGATGCTGCTCTCCCTCGCGCTCCACGCTCACGCCGACCCGGTGGAGCGCCCCGTGCTCCCGTTTCACTCGGTGGCCGGGGAAGACGGTGCGCACACGATGTACACCAACCCGTCGCTGCTGAACTTCGACCGCGACCCGGTCTATGCCGTGTACTACGGAACGTCCGACGTGGTCAATGGCACCAACAGCCAGGTTACGCTCGCGACGACCGGGAGCGGCGTGGGCGCCGGGCTCAGCTACCGGGAGATCCTGCCGGGCGAGGCCTGGTGGACAATCTCGAGCGCCCTCTCCCTGCGCCTCTCCGAGACGGTGGCGATGGGCTCGGCGGTACACTGGCAGCTCCCCGAGGGGGGCGACAACAACTTCGTGAGCTGGGACTTCGGGCTCGGCTGGCGGCCGTCGCCGTGGCTCGGCCTCGGCGGGAGCGTGTCCAACCTCGGCTCGCCCATGCCGGAGATGGGCGTGAACACGCGCTACGACGTGGGCCTGGCCCTGCGACCGGCGGGTGATCTGGTGACCCTCGGTCTCGACGTGCGGGCCGACGCGCCGCCCGACCTGCCCGTGAGCACCACCGCCGAGGCGTCGTTGCGACTTCGCCCGGTGCGCGGCCTCTGGTTACGAGGCTACGCCGACCGGGCGCTGAGCGGCAGCGCGGCGATCGGCTACGGCGCCAGCCTCGAGCTGCATTTCGCGGACACGTCCGTGGGCGCGGGGGGCAGGGGCGCCACCGGATCGAGCACCATCGGAGGCTACGGCTACGTGACCAGCGTGCGCGGCGACGACCAGCTGTTCCTCCCGGGGCGGCCGATCGCCGACATCACCATCGACGGCGCCTACCCCTACCAGCCCGCCGCCACGCTCTTCTCGGCGCCCGAGGAGAGCTACCTCGACCTCATCCGCCGCCTCGACACTGCGGCTCGCGACGCGCGCGTGCGCGGCATCCTGCTGCGCATCGAGTCGAGTGCCTTCTCGATGGCGCAGGTCGAGGAACTCCGTGGCCTGGTCAAGAAGGCCCGCAGCCGCGGCAAGCCCGTCGTGGCCTGGCTCGGCGGCGACGTGAGCAACGGCGAGTACCTGCTCGCGAGCGCGTGTGACAAGGTGTACGTGCACCCCGCCGGCGGCGTCGAGCTGGTTGGGCTGTCGGCGGAGATCCAGTACTTCAAGGGGGCGCTCGACCTCGTCGGCGTGGAGGCGCAGTATGCGAAGCGGGCCGAGTACAAGTCGGGCCCCGAGCCGATGACCCGTACCGGCTCCTCCGACCCCGCTCGCGAGCAGATGGACGCGCTGGTCGACGACCTCTTCGCCACGCTGGTGACGGGCATTGCCGAGGGGCGTGGCCGATCCACCGAGGAGATCAAGGCGCTCATCGACGGGGGCCCCTACAGCGCCAGCGAGGCGGTGGCGAAGGGCCTCGTCGATGGCGCGTTCTACCCCGACGAGTTGCGCGACGAGCTCGAGGGTGACTTCCCGGGCGACTACACGCTCGCCGACCGCTACGGCATGGACGTCGATAGCAGCGGCTGGCAGCCGCAGCGCGCGGTGGCGGTGGTGGTGGTCGACGGCGCCATCGCCGACGGCGAGTCCTCGCCCGGCGGCCTCTTCGGTGGCGCCGCCACCGGCAGCAAGACCGTCGTGAAGGCCCTCGAGGGCGCCGCCGAGGCCCGGTCGATCAAGGCGGTGGTTCTGCGGGTGGACAGCCCGGGCGGCTCCGCGTTCGCGTCCGACGAGATCTGGCGCGCCGTGGAGAAGGTCAAGGAGTCAGGCAAGCCCGTGGTGGTGAGCATGGGGGGCTACGCGGCGAGCGGCGGCTACTACGTGTCGGCCGGCGCCGACTCCATCTGGGCGCAGCCGTCCACCGTCACCGGGAGCATCGGGGTGTACGGTGGCAAGTTCAACCTCGACGGCTTGTTCGACAAGGTGGGCATCAACACCGAGATCACCGCGCGTGGCCGCAACGCCTCCATGTTCTCGATGTCGCGACCCATGGACAGTGTCGAATACGCCGCCCTCGACCGCCTCATCGGCGAGACCTACGCGCAGTTCAAGAGCCGGGTTGCCAGCGGCCGCAGCATGAGCGACGAGAAGGTGGAGGAGGTGGCGCGGGGGCGGGTGTGGAGCGGGGCGCGTGCCAAGGGCAACGGGCTGGTCGACAGCCACGGTGGTTTCTTCGACGCCATCGACGACGCGCGGCTGCGCGCGGGCATGGCGCCGAACGCCCCCTTCAACGTCGTTACCTTCGACCCGTGGAGCGGGGCCACGTCGATGCCGGGCCAGGTGGCGCAGCTCGGCCGGCGTCTCGAGGCGACGCTGCGCCCCCAGATCGAGGCGCCCAGGGCGCTCGAACCCTTCTGGCGGCTGGTCGCCCTGCGCGACGAGCACGTCTTCACGCTGATGCCTTACGACGTGCGGGTGGAGTAGGGCGGTGCCGGCCACGCCCGCCCGCGTGCTGGTCTGCGACGACGATCGCAGCGTGCGCGCCGCGCTCAGCGTCAACCTCGCCAAGGGTGGCTACGACGTGGTGGTGGTGGAGCGGGCGCTCGACGCGCTCGAGCGACTCCGCGCCGAGCCCTTCGACCTCGTGATCACCGACGTGAAGATGCCCGGCATGAGCGGCCTGGAACTGCTCGGCGAGGTGAAGACCCACTGGCCCGATGTCCACGTGATCGTGATGACCGGCTACGGCAACGCGCCCGACGCGGTGCGGGCGATGCAGGCCGGCGCGGCCACCTACCTCCAGAAGCCGATCGAGCGCGACGAGCTGCTCCTGGTCATCGAGCGCACGCTGGCGAACCGGGCGCTGCACCGCGAGGTGCAGCGGCTACGCCGCGAGGTCGACCAGCGCTACGGCCTGGAGGGCATCGTGGGCGCCTCGCCCGCGATGCAGGAAGTGTACGAGCAGGTGGGGGCGGTGGCCGACTCGTCTACGCTGGTGCTCATACACGGCGAGACAGGCACGGGCAAGGAGCTCATTGCCCACGCCATCCACTACCGATCGCCGCGCAAGCACAACCCGCTGGTGGTCGTGAACTGCGGCGCGCTACCGGAAAGCCTCCTCGAGAGCGAGCTGTTCGGCCACGAGAAGGGCGCCTTCACCGGCGCGCTCCGCACCCACCAGGGCAAGTTCGAGCAGGCCGACGGCGGCACGCTGTTCCTCGACGAGATCGGCGAGGTCCCCGCCTCGGTGCAGGTGCGCCTGCTGCGCGTGCTCGAGGGCGGCTCGTTCACCCGGGTTGGGGGCGAGCGCCCCGTGAAGGTCGACGTGCGGGTGGTGGCGGCCACCAATCGCGACCTGCGCGCCGAGGTGAAGGCAGGCAGTTTCCGCGCCGATCTCTTCTACCGCCTGAACGTCTTCCCCCTGCACCTGCCGCCGCTGCGCGAGCGAGTGGACGACATCCAGCCGCTGGCCGAGCACTTCCTCAAGAAGTTCGCCGAGCGACACCGCAAGCCGCTCCCCCGGCTGGCGCCGATCGCCGTCGATGAGCTGCGCCAGTACCGCTGGCCGGGGAACGTGCGCGAGCTCGAACACCTCATGGAGCGCACCCTGCTCCTGTCGGGGGGCGGCGAGATCCGCGCCATCCGGCTCCCTGAAGACGGGTCGCCGCCAGAGCCGCACTCCGAGCCGGCCGCATCGTCGATGCCCGGTACGGGAGCGCCGGCGCTGGCCGACATCGACGCCGCGGGACTCCCCGGCCTGCTGGATCGCGTGGAGCGGCAGCTCATCGTGGCCGCGCTCGAGGAGGAGGGAGGCGTGCAGGCGCGCGCCGCGCGGCGCCTCGGCATTTCGAGATCAAACCTGAACTACCGTATCCAGAGGCTGGGAATCGCCCTCCAGGACATCCGCTTCCGATGACTAAAGGTGCCGGAGGTTAAGGGTTAAGACTTAGAGGGTGTTGACAGGTCGGGGTCGGGTGACTTTCGAGTGTGCTTCACTTCCGATGTCGACATCGACAGCGACAGCGAGATCGACAGCGACAGCGACAGCGAGATCGACAGCGACGACCTCGATGGCGACCTCGATGACGGCTTCGATGACGACCTCGATGACGACCTCGATGACGACGACCACGGCGACGGGTCTCGGCTCGCTG
>VGRQ01000088.1 GCA_016875315.1 Deltaproteobacteria bacterium
CGGCGAGTCCGCTGAACTGTCAACACCCTCTTAACCCTTAACCTCCGGCTCCTTTCAAACCTTTCAAATAGTCGTCCCACCGCGTGTCGCGACTCCAAGTTGCTCCATCCCCCTCGCTATACAGCTCCATGTAGGCCGGGATCGGATCGAACAGGATGGTGAGCCCGCCGGCCCAGGCGTAGTCCTCGGCGGCGTAGTTGCCGATCACCGCCTCGTCCAGCGCGACCCTGAGCTCGCCGGCGACCGGCGCCAGCTCGGGATCGCCCCCCTCCACCACCTCCGCCGCGAGATCGCCGAGGTCGAGGTACCACTCCTCCCACCAGTCATCCATCCCCTGCGCGCCATCACGGGCCGCCAGCAACGCGTTCGAGTACTCGGCCGTTTCCAGCCCCAGCCCGGCGAGCTCGTCGACGCGGGCGCTCACCTCGAGCAGCGCGTCGAGGTCGGTAGCGGAGTGAGTCAACTCGCCGCCGTCTTCCACGGCGCCGCGCGACATCTCCACCGCCAGCTCGGCGCCCTCGGCCGAGTGATTGTCCCGGATGAAGGCGAGCACGTCCTCGTACATGAAGCCCTCCCAGCCCACCCAGGTCTCCGCCGCCGACATGTAGCGAGCGTAGGGTTGCATGGCGTGCGCCACCTCCCAGCTCGCCATGTTGCAGGCGTCGAAGGCCAGCACGTCGAAACGACCGTGCGCCGCGAGGCCCGGCTCCAGCGCGGCGGCGAGATCGCCCTCGGCAACCGACAGCACCGTGCCCGAGGTGTCGTCACTGGCGATACTCGGCGGCGGCGCTCCGGCGGTGCCGGTCATCAGCCAGCCGTCGCCGTGGTCCCAGAGCACCAGCGCGCGGTGCTCCGCCGGGTACTCGCGCGCGGCCCAGTCGATGAAGTCGGCGAGCGTCTCGGGGCTGCCCATGTCGACCTCGCCGAGGTCATCGAGCACAGGCGAGCTCACGACGTCGGGGTCGTGGTCCCCCACGATCCGGTAACGACGGGCCCCGGTCCAGTCGCCGTCCTTGTCGTCGTAGCCCTCGATGCGATCGGCCTGGACGAGCACCTCCACGCCCCGGCCGCTGCCGGTGCGCTCCAGCTCGTTGAGGTCGTTGACGACGTACTCTTCGAGGTCGTTGTCGCCGTCCATGTAGACGAGGAACTGCCAGCGCGCCGGGGGCGCGTCGCGCGGGACGGGGTCGCGGCTCGTTTCCGGTTCTGCACACGCGAGGAGGAGGAGGATCATGCGGGAGGGGTATCGCCGATCTTGCCGGTGGCCCGCAAGTAGGCGTCGGTCCACGCCGTGGCCGACAAGAGCTGGGTGTAGATCTGCCCCACGCAGCAGAAGGCCGCGCCGGAGACGCCGATGATCCAGGCGAGGATGGCGAAGTTCAGCAGGCGAATGCGGTTACCGGCTGCCAGCTGCCAGCTGTGCTCGAGCGCCTCCATGACGCCCATGCCGTCGAGCGCCACCGCGTGCTGCACGAGGCGCACCCCGGCCCACACGTACGTCCCGAGCGGCACGGTGACGATTCCAAGCACGAGCAGCCCCGCCAGCGACCACAGGTGGCCTTGCTGCACGTCCCACCGCGAGTAGGCCTCGTAGGCCCACCAGAAGAACGGCGCCGACGGCGCGCCGAGCACGAGGAAGGTCACCCCGTTGATGAGGTGAACGAGGAGGCCGGCGCCGAGCATCGACAGGAACACGTCGCCGCCGGTGAAGTTGGTCTTGGGATCCCCGGGACCGCCGGTGAGGATGTCGCGGTACACGCGCAGTTGCCCCGCGAGCAGCCAGGTGCGGGCGATCCACATCACCAGCTGGAACACCAGCGACACCACGATGAGCGTGGTGAACACCCCCGCGAGTGCCCACAGCACCTCGGGGTCGATGCCCCCGGCCGCCAGTTCCTCCGGGTCGATCGTCCCCGCGAAGTTGCCGCTGGCGCGCGTGCCGCAGCCGCCGCACACGCCGATGGCGAGGCTCGCGATGACGCCCACTGCGGGCGCGGCCGGGGCGCGGTTGATGTTGTCGAAGGCGCTCGCCACCGAGGTCGTGACGGAGAAGGGCTTCATGCCTCGCCGGGTATCGCGCTCAAGTTCGCGAGGCGCTGACCGAAGGGCGGGCATGGCAGCCGTCGCGTATGTCCTCCAGCGCTACCCGGTGCTCTCCCAGACCTTCGTCCACGCCGAGCTGGTGGCGCTCCGGCGCCGCGGCATCGACGTGGATGTCGTTGCCCACGAGCGGGGGCCGGCGGTGCGCTTCGGGGACGGGCCAGACGGCGACCCGCTCCCGGTCCGGCACGTAGGCCTGGCCGACGCCGCAGCGGTCTTGCGTCGTTACGACCACCTGCACGGGCACTTCGCCGAGTTCGGCGTTCGCGTGCTCGGCCCCCTCGCCGAGCAGGCGGGTCGCCCGTTCTCCTTCACCGCGCACGCCTACGATCTCTTCCGCCGTGACGCCGCGGTCACCGCCGACGAGTGGCGCTGCCTGTCGCCGAAGCTCCGCCGCATCGTGGCCATCTCGCGCTTCCACCGCGAGTTCCTCCTGCAGCGCGGGGTCCCTGGCGGGCGCATCGCCGTGATCCCCAACGCGGCCGCCCTCTCCGATCTCTTCGCCGGTGCGCCCGCCGCGCCGACGCAGCTCCGCCGCGTGATCGCGGTGGGTCGACCGGTGCCGAAGAAAGGCTTCGGCGTGCTGGTCCAGGCGTGGGCGGTGGCGCGGACCCTCGTCCCCGGGCTCGAGCTCGACATCGTCGGGGGCGAGGGCCTCGTGAAGAACCCGCCCGCCGGCCTCCGGCTGTGGCCGATGTGCGAGTGGTCGCGGGCCATCGCCGCGATGCGCGTCGCCGACGTGGTCGTTGCCCCTTGCGTCGTCGCGCCCGACGGCGACATGGACGGCATCCCCACCGTGCTCGCCGAGGCAGGCGCCCTGCGCCGCCCGGTGATCGCCTCGGATCTCTCGGGCATCGGCGACCTCGTGGCCCACGGGGTGAACGGCCTGCTCGTGCCCCCGGGCGACGCCCACGCGCTCGCGATGGCGCTCGTCCGCCTCGCCCAGCGCCCCGCCGAGCTCACCCGCATGGGGAACGCCGGGCCGGTGCTCGCGGCGGCGCACGATGCCGACCTCGTGGCCGAGCGGCTCCAGAACCACGTCTTCGCTGCCTAGGAGCCCCCATGAAGGTCCTGATTACCGACTCGTTCTGCTCCAGCAACCGCGGCGACGCGGCCATCCTCGACGCCATGATCGGCGGCCTGCGCAGGGGCGGCGCGAACGTCGACGTGGTGTCGCACTTCCCCGAGGTCGCCCGCCACTTCCACGGCATCCCCGCGCTGGACGATCGCGACCTCGTCGGCGTGGCGAGTGCCATCGCCGGGGCCGACCTCGTCGTGTCGTGTGGTGGCTCCTTCCTCCACGACCTCTACGCGCCCAACCTCAACCCCCGTCTCGCCAGCTTCCATCTCGCCCGCCGCGCCGGCGTCCCGTATGTCATCTTCGGGCAGAGCATCGGTCCCTTCGTGTCGCCCCTGTCGCGACAGGCCGCCCGCGAGGTGCTCGACGGGGCCGCGTGGATCTGCGTGCGCGACGAGGCCAGCGCCCGGGTGGTCCGCGAGCTGGGGGTGGGCGCGCCGTTGCGACAGGGGGTGGACGCGGCGGTCGTCGGCAAGGCACGCAAGGTGCCCCGGGGACCGGGACCCGTGCTCGGGGTGACCGTTCGCAGCTGGCACTTCCCGGGACAGGGCGACGCGGCGCTGCTCCAGGACCAGTACGAGCACGCCGTGGCCGAGGCCTGCGACGCTTTCTCCCAACACACCGGCGGCACGGTGCGGTTTCTATCCAACTGCACGAGCTATGGCGGCTACCGGCAGGACGATCGCGTGGCGGCGCGTCGTGTCGCGGCGCGGATGGCGTGCGAGGCGGAGGTGGTCGAGGCGGCCGACGTCGACTTTGCCACGCTGCGCGGCGAGTGCGGCGCGTGTGACTTCTTCCTCGGCACGCGCATGCACTCGCTCATCTTCGCGACGACGGCGGGCGTTCCTGCCGTGGGCGTGGCCTACGAGCAGAAGACCTACGAGTGGATGCGGCAGCTAGGTTGCGGCACGGAGGTGGTCGGCATCGAGGCCCCCGCGGGCCTTCCCGAGATCCTCGTGGACGCCTGGGACCATCGCGAGGATCTCGCGGCCGAGGTGTCGCGACAGGTCGCCGCGATGAAAGCGGTGGCCCAGGAAGACATGGAGGGCCTGCTCGCGGTGGCCGCGGGGGCTCGGCCCGGGCGCCACCGGGCAACCCGTCGCGACGAGCGGGGATGGGACGGCGAGACCTGGCGCTTCGACGTGGCGCACCGCCGGCTGAGGCAGGTGGCCGACATCGTCGTGGGGGAGGGAGGCGGCGCGGTGCTCGACCTCGGCTGTTCCACCGGGCTGCTCGGGCGCATGCTGGGGCCGGCCTACGACTACCACGGGGTCGATATTGCCCCGAGCGTGGCCACTCGCGACCAGCGTTTCCGCGTGGAGACCGGGTGCATCGACGGGTGGGAGCCCACCCGCAGTTACGACGTCGTCGTGGCCTCCGGCGGGCTCGAATACGTGGACGATCTCGTCGCCACCGTGGCCAAGATCCGGGGATGCCTGCGCGAGGGCGGCCTCGCGGTGCTCACCTTGTTCAACCTTGCCCACTTCGCCCGCGCGGTGAGCCACGGCTCGCGTCATCCCACGTGGACGCTGGAAGCCCGGCCGGACGACTTCGCATTGTTGCTCCGCGAGGCGGGACTGCGCGTGCAGCGGGTGCAGGCCACCACCGTCGGCTACGGCCCGGCCCCCAGTGTCAGCGACGAGCGGCCCACCGAGCTGGAGCTCGACGGGCTGGTGCAGCACGCGCCCGAGCGCCTCACGCGGCTTGCTCACCACTGGGTCTTCGTGTGCCGCGCTGGCGCCACCGAGGCGGGCCCGCAGCGGATCGAGGCGGAGCTGCGGGCCGGGCACATGCCCGAGGCGCTCCGCGCCGCCGTGGCGCAGGTCCGCGAGTTGCCCTGGGCTGCTCGCGCGTGGAGCGACCTCGGCACGCTGTGGCACGCCGTGGGCCGCGACGACAACGCCCGCGAGGCGTTACTGAAGGCCTTCGACCTCGATCCTACCCGGGGGGATGTCCAGGAGAACCTCGACGCCCTCGGGCTCGACGTGGAGGTGAGCGACCCGGAGACCGGCGTGATGGTCCAGGCGGACAACGAGGAGGCGTGGCGATCGCTGGTCGGCCAGCTCCTCGACCAGGGACTCGTCGCGACGGCAAGGGTGGTCTCGGGCATGCGACGGAAGAAGCGCGCGGCGGCGTAGGCGGGATAGCGGTCGCGGATGCATTCCGCTGGGGAGTCGCCCGCGCGCCGGCGGCAGTTTGGATTGCTGGTGCTCGTGGCGGTCACGTACGTGGCGCTGTTCTACGTGCAGTTGCGCGTCTTCAGCCTCGACCCGGCGCGTGCCGCCTACGAGGCGGCAAGGTGCTTCCTGCTCGACGCCGACCCCGCCCTCGTCGTACCCGCTGACCCCCCGACCTACGCGGCCGTCTGGATCCTGCGGGCCGTGGCCCCGGTGTGGACCCTGGGCGCAGCGGCCGAGTTCATCGATCACCTCGGGCTGTTTCACCTTCCCACCCTCTTCTTCAGGCTGACCGGCTGGCGAGGCGGACACGTCGTCGTCGTGGGCCTGGGGCGATTCGGCGTCCACGTTGCCCGCCGCCTCCGCGAGCAGGGACACCGCGTCGTCGCCATCGAGCGCGCGCTGTCGTCGCCAGAGGTCGCCGAGGCCCGCCGCGCGGGAATCGCGGTCATCCGGGGCGACGTGGCCGAGGAAGCGGTCTTGCGCGAGGCGCGGGTCGTGTCAGCGCGGGCGCTCGTGGCGGTCACGGGCGACGAGGTCGCGAACCTGCGCGCGGCGGTCACCGGGTTGAGGCTCGCGACTCGCCCGCCGGGCCAGGCGAACCTGTCGCTCCCCGTGCTCCGCTGGCTGGTGCAGTGTGGGCTCCCGCGACGGCTCAGCGGGCTGGGCGACCACCTCGAGGCGTGGGCGCAGGTGTTCGATCTGGGCGACCTCGACGCGGTGCGGCAGGTGTGCCCCGAGAGCGCCCGGGGCCAGTTGCACCTGTTCAGCAGCTACGACTGGGCCGCGGCCGGCCTCATCGACGAGTTGGCCGAGCACCCTGCGCCCGAGGCGATCGCCGTCGTCGGCTTTGGCCGCTTCGGGCAAGCGCTGGTGCGCGCGTTGTCCGCGAGCAAGGAGCTGGCTGGGCTCTCCACGCTCATCGTGGTCGACCGCCAGCTGAGGCGCTTTCCCCGCGGCGGCGAACCGTGGGCGCACAGCCCCCGGCCCTGGCGCGTGCTGCCGCTGCCGATGGAACTCGATGATTCCTGCCTGCTCGACAGTCTCCGGAGAAAGGTCCGCGCCCGCGCCACGCTCCTGGTCGTCGTCTGCACCGACAACGACGAGACCAACTTGCGCTTCGCGCTCCGAGCGCGCGGTCACCCGCAGATCGGACGCGACGTCAGCGTCGTCACGCGAGTGTACCGCGTACCGGAGCCGGGAACGACGCAGATCGACTTCGAGGGCGTGCGGCTCGTCGACCTGGCGCGACTGTCGCAGCTGGATGCCGAAGACCGCCTGGGCGGACTGCGCGGCCCGCCCCGCCAACCCACCGCCCCGCCCGTCGTCACTGCCAGCACGATAAGGTCGGCGCGATGCCCCCCGTGAAGAAGAAGAAGCCCTTCCAGTTCGAGAACTGGATCGAGCACGACCTCAGCGCCGCGGCGCGCGAGGGCAAGCTCCTCCCCGTCTTCGGGCTCGACGAGGTGATCCGCCAGGTCGACGACGTGCTCGCCGCCGAGGGTAGCCGCTCGCCCGTGCTGGTCGGCCCCACCGGCGTGGGCAAGACGGTGATCGTCCATGCCATCGTCCAGGCGGCGGCCGCAGGCAAGGGGCCTCGCGTGTTCCACGGCTGCCGCGTGGTGCAGCTCGGATTTCGCGGCATCATCTCGCAGTTCTCCAAGCCCTGGGTGGCGGCGGGCACCGTGCAGAAGATCTTCGACCACATGATCGGCTCGCCCACGCCGATCGTCCCCTTCATCCGTGACATCCACCTCGCCGACCCCTACAGCTGGGAGTCGCAACTGGTGCGCCTTTGCTCGCGCCTCGGGCGCCCCATCCTCGCCGAGGGCACCGCCCGCGGCGTCCAGGGGCTCCTCGACTCCGAGCCCGAGCTGGCCGAGTGGTTGATTCCCATCCCGGTCGACGAGCCTTCCACCGCCGCCACGCGTCGCATCGTGGCCGGGTGGGCGGAGGACCAGCGCCAGCGCACCGGCCGCGCCGTCGCGCCCGGCGCCCAGCGCGCCGCCATCGACCTCACCGGGCGCTTCATCGGCAACCGGCACTTCCCGCGCAAGGCGCTCGACCTGCTGCGCGAGTCGCGCGACGTCTTCCCTGGCACCAAGCCGGTGGGCATGGACGAGGTGCTCGAGCGTTTCACCCAGAGCACGCGCGTGCCCCGCCCGCTCATCGACCCCGCCATCGAGCTCGACCTCGAGGCGTCACGGCGCTTCGTCGCCGACCGCCTGCTCGGCCAGGACGAGGCGGTCGACGCGGTGGTCCGGGTCATCGCGCTCATCAAGGCGGGGCTCTCCGACCCTCGGCGTCCATTCGGTGTTTTCCTGTTCGTCGGCCCCACCGGGGTAGGCAAGACCCACACCGCGCAGCTCCTCGCCGAGTACTTCTTCGGCGACCGTGCGCGGATGATCCGCATCAACCTGGGTGACTTCACGTCGGAGTCCAGCCACGCCGCCCTCTTCGGGCACCCCTCGGCGCAGAGCTACGAGGGCAAGCGCGGCGAGCTGGCCAAGCGACTCGGCAACGCCCCCTTCGGCGTCTTGCTCCTCGACGAGCTGGAGAAGGCGCACGCGTCGGTACACGACGGCCTGCTGCAGCTCATCGACGAGGGACGCTACATCAACGGTGCCGGCGACACGGTGAGCGCGCGCAGCCTCATCCTCATCGCCACGAGCAACGCCGGTGCCGAGGTGTACCGCGAGACGGGCGTGGGCTTCGCCGAGGAGCGCGACATCGCCAAGCTCGACCGCGAGCTCGACCGGCGCCTCCAGGGTGTCTTCCGCTTCGAGTTCCTCAACCGTTTCGACCGGATCGTACACTTCCACCCGCTCTCGCGTGTCACCATCCGCCAGATTGCGCAGCGCGAGTTGCGGTCGCTGGTCGACCGCGAGGGCCTCGCCAGCCGGGAAATCAGGGTGGAGGTCGACGCCGACGTGCTCGACTGGCTCGTGGCCCACGGCTACCACCCGCACTTCGGCGCGCGCTTCCTGCGGCGGGAGCTGGAACGTAGCCTCGTGGGACCACTCGCGGCCTTCATCGTGGCTGATCGGGTTCACGACGGCGAGACGCTCGCGATGGGCGTGCGCGGGGGACGCATCGACGTCCGTCGCCTCGTCGTGGCCCCGCCGGTCGACGTGCCCTCGCTCCCGCAGCCCGACGTAGACGTGGTGGCGGCCATCGCGCGCTGGCAACCGCTCGTCACCGACTTCGAGGCACGAAAGCGCGAGGCCGAGGCCTTGCTCGAGGAGAGCGCCCGCGCCGGGTTCTGGCAAGACCCGGTCGCGGCGAACCAGGTGCTGGCCCGCTACCGGGCGCTCGACGCGCGCATCGCCGCCGACGCGCGGCTGCTCGCCAGCTTCCAGGCCCTCCACGCCCTCCCCGGCGATGCCGACTCGAGCCTCGTGGCCGCCGCTCTCCGCGACGCCGAGGCGGCTCGCCAGCGCTGGCACCTGCTCGACGAGGGCAGCGATGAAGACGGCGCCTTCGTGATCGTGGGCCCCGCCGACGTGTCGGGGATGGTCGACGAGGCCTGGCTCGAGGAGTTGCTCGCGCTCGAGCTGGCGTGGCTGTCGCGACAGGGCCTCAGCCCCGAGGTGGTAGCCGAGGAGTTGCACGGCGAGCGGGTGGTCGGCGCGATCGTCGAGGTCGACGGTCCCGGGGTGGCCAATATGCTCGCCATGGAGGCTGGCGTGCATCGCCGCCGTCGCAAGGACGGCGACGCCGATCGGCTCCTGGTCGAGGTGCTACCCCGTCGCCCGGGCAGCTTCGGCGGGTCGGTGAGCGACGCGCGCCACGCCACCGGCACCCACGTGACCGCCATCCGCGCCCGGCTCGCCGTCACCATGCCTCACACCGGCCACACGCGCGTGTTCGTGGGCACCGATCGCGCCACCCTCGCGCTGATTGGCGGCAGCCTCGCGCGAGGCCCGTCGCGCTCGGCCATCGCCAGCGATCATGCTCCGGCGAGGGCCTACTACTTCGATGGCGTGGCGGTTCGCGACCTGCGCACCGGTGCCTACGTCGTGCAACCTCGCGAGCTCAAGAAGGGGGCGCTGGAGCCCCTGCGCCGCGCCTGGGACCTGCGCGCGAGCGAAATCTCGGTTGACAAGTCGTGACCGGGAGATAGACGCCCGCGCCGCCCGGTGGTCCACTCCGGGTACACATGGCGCAAGCACGTAGAGGACGTGCTCCCCGCCGCGGCGCTTTCCCAATCCCGGGCCGGCTCACCGCACCAAACCCTCCTCTCCGTCACCCCAACCGCGGCGGCCCCGGGGCCTCCGCACGAGTTCTTCCTTTGATGCCCACGCCCGATATCGACCTCGACGCCCCCCTCGACCAGCTCAACCGCGCTGACTTCGAGAGCTTCTTCAATGACTTCCTGAACGACAAGTCGGTCAAGGAGCAGAGCGTCGTCAAGGGCACCGTGCTCGAGATCGGCGACGAGTTCGTCACCGTCGACGTGGGCTACAAGGCCGAGGGCGTCATCAAGCGCTCGGAGTTCATCAACGAGCAGGGTGAGATCACCATCCAGCCCGGCGACAGCGTCGACGTCTACCTCGACCAGATGGGCGAGGAAGACGGCCTCCTGGAACTGTCCAAGGAGAAGGCCGATCTCATGAAGGCCTGGGAGGAGATCTCCAAGGCCGTCGAGCGCGACGAGACCGTCAAGGGCACCATCACCTCCCGGGTCAAGGGCGGCCTCGCCGTCGATATCGGCGTGAAGGCGTTCCTCCCCGGCTCGCAGGTCGATCTCCGCCCGGTGAAGAACCTCGACAAGCTCATCGGCGAGACCCACGAGTTCAAGATCATCAAGTTCAACAAGAAGCGCGGCAACATCGTGCTCTCTCGTCGCGTGCTGCTCGAGCGCGAGCGCGAGGAGAAGAAGAACGAGACGCTCAAGAGCCTCCGCGTCGGCGCGGTGATGCTGGGGACGATCAAGAACATCACCGACTACGGCGCCTTCGTGGATCTCGGCGGCATCGACGGTCTCCTCCACATCACCGACATGTCCTACGGGCGGATCACGCACCCCAACGAGCTGTTCGAGGTGGGCGCCCAGATCGACGTCAAGATCCTGCGCTACGACGAGGAAACCGGCCGCGTGTCACTCGGCCACAAGCAGATCAAGCCCGACCCGTGGGAAGACGCCGAGTACAAGTACCCGGTGGGCGCCATCGTGCGCGGGCGCGTGGTGTCCTTGCCCGAGTATGGCGCCTTCGTGGAGCTTGAAGACGGCATCGAGGGCCTCGTCCACATCAGCGAGATGACCTGGAACCGCCGCGTGAAGTCGCCGAGCAAGCTCGTCAACGCGGGCGACATCGTCGAGGCCAAGGTGCTTGGCATCGACCTCGAGAACCGTCGCATCAGCCTCGGCATGCGCCAGCTCGAGCAGAACCCGTGGGAGGCCGCGGCCGAGAAGTACCCGCCCGGCACCGTCGTCACCGGCAAGGTGCGCAACATCACCGACTTCGGCATCTTCATCGGCATCGAAGACGGCATCGACGGCCTCGTACACGTCAGCGACATGAGCTGGGGCCAGCGCGTGCGCCACCCCTCCGAGAAGTTCCAGAAGGGCGACGACGTGACGGCGCGCGTGCTCAACGTCGACGTCGACAACGAGCGATTCAGCCTCGGCATCAAGCAGATCCACGACGACCCCTGGAAGAGCGTGGCCTCCCGCTACTACCTGGGCCAGGTCATCGCCGGGAAGGTGGTGCACAAGGTCGACTTCGGCCTCTTCGTCGAGATCGAGGATGGCGTCGAGGGCCTGGTTCACACCAGCGAGCTGTCCAACGGCGGCGGCGAGTGGCAGAACAACTACAAGGAAGGCGAGAGCATCAACGCCGAGATCATCAACATCGACGTGAACGACCGCAAGGTGTCGCTCTCGGAGAAGTCGGCGATCGACCGCGCCCGCGGTGGCGACATGCGCGAGGTGCTGCGCAAGCAGGGCGACAGCTCCGCCAAGTTCGGCGACATCATGGGCGACCTGAGCCGCCGCATCAAGGAGCGCGGGGAGTAGTCCGCCCGGCGCGACTCGAGAGCAGCGAGCGCCCGCTCCCCTCCCCGGGGGACGGGCGCTTCGTCGTGCATGGGGGCGCGCGATACTCTGTGCCCCATGAACTACGCCAAGCTCACCGCCGCCGGGCTCGTGCTCCTGAGCATCGTGTGCTTCACGGTGCAGAACAGCTCGCGCACTACCGACCTGTCGCTCGACCTGTACCTGGGCGCGTGGAAGCTGGTCGACCCGGCGCCCATTCCCATGCTGATGTGGGGCTCCTTCGCCCTGGGCGCCCTCGCGGCCTGGCTCTACAACTTCCGCAAGGGCATCACGCTGTCACGCCGCGTGCGCCAACTCGAGCAGGAGATGGCCCTGGCCGGCCGCACCGCCTCCGCGTCGCCCCACTCGTCCGCCCCCTCCGCCACGACGGCCACCAGGGACACCAAGGCCACCAGGGACACGAGGGACCCCAAGGACCCCAAGGACGCCAAGGACCCCAAGGACACCGACGGCTGGGCCTAGGGGTCGACCGGGGGGAGGCGGCCAGGGTTTCTCACCCGCCGCACCCGCTACTGTCAAGGGGCGGCTGAACTGATCGCGGCTAGGGCAGCCAAGGTGATCCGGGGGTGGTGGACTCGGCGGTCGGTGCTCCCGGGGACTGCACCGCGGAGGGTGGCGGGGTCGAGCCGACGTGATCGAGGTGCCCGAACCCTCGTTGGGGAGGCGGGTGGCGCCCCTGGCGCGCCCCATCGCGGAGCGCAGCGGAGCCGATGGGGACGCCAGGGGTGACAGGACCCGCTGCCGGAGGCAAAGTAGTATTCTCGGGCGCCGGAT
>VGRQ01000089.1 GCA_016875315.1 Deltaproteobacteria bacterium
GAGGTGGGCACCGACTACTGGCACACGCTCGCCGAGGGCGAGGCGGCGGGCGGAGGCACGCTCACGTGCACCGTCACCGCGACCGACGCCGGCCGCGAGCAGGTGGTCGCGAGCGCCGACGCCGCCGTGATCAACTCCGCCCCCGGGAAGCCGACACTCGAGATCACGCCCGAGCGCCCCATCGAGCAGGTGGACGAGGTGCGGTGCGTGGTGGCCACCCCCGCGCCCGACGTCGATGGCGACGTGCCGAGCTACGCGATGAGCTGGACCGTCGACGGCGAGGCCTTCGCGGGCACCACGACGACCACCTGGCCAGGCGACACCGTTCCCGCCAGCGCCACCACCGCCGACGAGGAGTGGGCCTGCACGGCCCTGCCGAGCGACGGCGCCGAGGAGGGCACGGCCGCCACCGCGAGTGTCACCATCTCGCGCTACAACCGGGCGCCGGTGGTCGAGACCCTGTCCGCCAGCAGCACCGAGACGAGAGTGGGCGACACCGTCACCTGCGCTGGCAGCGCCTCCGACCCGGACGGGCACGCGATCGAGTTGGCGTACGGGTGGTCGAACACCACCAGCGGTGCCAGCCTGTCCGCCAACGCGAGCTACACGCTCACCGCCGCCGGGACCGACCCGGGCGACACGCTGAGCTGCACCCTCACCGCCACCGACAGCGAGGGCTGGGACACGAGCGAGAGCGTGAGCGTGGCCGTGCTGAACAGCCCCCCCAGCGCACCCACGGTGAGCATCGACCCGGGCTCGCCCGTGGAGGCCATCGACGACCTCGCCTGCGAGGTGTCGTCTGACTCGACGGACGCCGACGACGACCCGGTGGACTACGCTGTGACCTGGACGGTCGATGGCACGAGCTACGCCGGGGCCACCACCACCACCCTCCCGGGCGACACCGTGTCGGCGGCCGCGACCACCTCGGGCGAGGAGTGGTCCTGCTACGTGGTGCCCAGCGACGGCCGGGAAGACGGTGCCAGCGGCAGTGACAGCGTGACCATCATCATCGAGGGGGTGACTGCGGTGGCCGGCGGCGAGTCGCACACGCTCGCGCTCCTGGCCGACGGCACGGTGTGGGCCTGGGGCTGGAACGGCTACGGCGCGCTGGGCATCGGCTCCACGACAGATAGCAGCGTGCCCGAGGAAGTGACGAGCCTGTCGGGCGTGGTGGCGATCGCGGCCACCTATGGCAGCTCGTTCGCCATCCTGTCCGACGGCAGCCTCTGGGCCTGGGGTAGCAATCGCGACGGGCAACTCGGCGACGGCACCAAGACCAACCGGACGAGCCCGGTGGAGATCACGGCGCTGAGCGACGTGGTGGCCGTGGGCGGCGGTTACAAACACAGCCTCGCCGTGCTGGGCGACGGCACAGCCTGGGCATGGGGCGACAACAGCTACGGGCAGCTCGGCGACGGCAGCACCACCAACCGGACCAGCCCAGTGGAGGTGAGCGGGATCACCAATGCCGTGTCGATCGACGGCGGCTACTATCACTCGCTCGCGGTGCTCGACGACGGGACACTATCGGCCTGGGGATGGAACGCCTACGGGCAGCTCGGCGACGGGACGACGAGCAACCGGACCACGCCGGTGACCGTGAGCACGCTCACCGACGTGACCGCCGTGGCGGCCTTCAACATGTTCAGCCTCGCGATCCAGTCCGACGGGAGCCTCTGGACCTGGGGCGACAACGACTACGGCCAGCTCGGCGACGGCACGGGTGTAGACAGCATCTCGCCGGTGGAGGTGACCAGCCTCCCGGGCGTGGTGAGCATCGCCGCCGGGTCGCATCACGGTGTCGCAGCGCTCTCCGACGGCACCGCCTGGGCCTGGGGCTGGAACGGCTACAGCCAGCTCGGCGACGGCACGACGACGCAGCGCCTGTCACCCGTGGAGGTGTCCGGGCTCGGCGGCGCGGTGGCCGTGGGCGCCGGCCTGCGCTTCGGCCTGGCCCTGCTCGACGACGGCAGCCTCGCGGCCTGGGGCGACAACTCCACCGGGCAGCTCGGCGACGGCACGACCACCAGCCGGTCCACCTACGTGGCAGTGACCGGCATCCCCTGACCGGGCGCAACCAGCGGCCTCGCTCAGCGCGCCCGCGCCACCAGGTAGTCGAGGATCGCGTCGAGCGTGCCGAGGCGGGGGTAGTCGGCCTCGGGAATGTCCACGCCGGTGCGGGCGTGGAGCCCCTGGAGGCAGCGCAGGAAGTCCATCGAGTCGAGGTCGAGCTGGGGGCGCAAGGGCGCGCGGGAATCGACGGTGGAAAGGTCGGCCTCGGGCGCGATCTCCGCGAGGACGTCGACGAGGTGCGAGCGGGCTTGGTCGCGTGTCACAGGGACTCCGGGGACTGGAGGAGGGCGTCGAGGCGGGCGAGGAACCGGCTGCCGCGCATGCCGTCGCTGGCGCGGTGGTCGGCGGCGAGGCTGGCGCGGACCACCGGGCGGATGGCGAGCATGCCATCCACGGCCACGGGCACCTCGTGCACCCGCCCGAGGCCAACCAGCGCCACCTGGGGCGGATAGATGACGCCGAAGAGCTCGTCGGCGCCGAGGTCGCCGAGGTTGGATACTGTCAGCGTGGCCGCGCTCAGCTCCGAGGCGCGGAGCCGCCCGGCGCGCGCCCGGGTGACGAGGTCGGTGAAGCGGACCATCAGCTCGGGGAGCGTGCCCTCGGCCGCGTCGAGCAGGGCCGGGGCAACCAGTCCCCCGCCGCGGAGGGAAACCGCCACGCCGGGATGGACGGCGCTCGCGGGCTGGAAGTGCCCGTCGATCCAGAAGCCGTTGAGCTCGGGCACCTCGGCCACGGCGCGGGCGACGGCACGCACCAGCATCACCGCCGGGAGCACGCGGTCGGTGATGCTGACACTCGCGTTGTATTGGGCGAGCCAGTCCATCGCGCGCTCGAGGTCGATGGTGCGCGCGAGGTAGTAGTGGGGGATCTCGCGCTTGCTCCGCGACATCGCGGCGGCGATGGCGGCGCGCATCTCGGCGGGGTCGAAACCATGGCGCGCGGCGGGCGCGGGACGGAGCGACGCCACGTCGACGCGGCGGACGGCGCCGTGGGGGCCGGTGCCGTGGATGGTGGCGAGATCGAGACCGAGCGAGGCGGCCAGGACGCGGGCGGAGGGGGAGGATCGGATCCAGGGGGCGGGCGCTCTGGGCACCGCGGGCAGAGGGGCGGCGGGAGGCACGGGCTCCGAGGGGGCCGGTGCACCCGTCCCGAGGATCGCGAGCGGGGTGCCAACCGGCACGCGAGCGCCCACGGCCACCAGCAGCTGCTCCACCACGCCGTCTTCGAAGACCTCGATCTCCATCGCGCCCTTCTGGGTTTCCACCACGGCCACGAGGTCGCCTCGCTTCACCCGGTCGCCCGGCTTCACCAGCCACTGCACCAGCGTGCCGGCCTCCATGTCGGCGCCGAGCGAGGGCATCCGGAACTCAGCCATGGCGCACCACCCGGCGGGCCGCCTCGACGATGTCGGCCACCTGGGGCAACGCCGCCTCCTCGAGGTGCCGCGGGTAGGGGATGGGCACCTCCTCGGTACACACGCGGAGCACGGGCGCGTCGAGCTCGTAGAAGGCTTCCTCGGCGAGCCGCGCCGCCACCTCGGCGGCGAAGCTGCCGGTGCGCCAGGCCTCGTCGACCACCACGGCGCGGCGGGTGCGCGCCACCGAGGCGAGCACGGTGGCCATGTCGAGCGGACGGAGAACGCGCAGGTCGATCACCTCGGCCTCGATTCCCTCCGCGGCAAGCAGCTCCGCTGCCGACATCGCCTTCACCAGGTTGTAGCCGTATGTCACGATGCTGAGTTCCTTCCCGGGGCGACGGATCGCCGCGTGATCGATGTCGACGATACCCGCGCCGGCGGGGAGCTCGCCCTCCACGTTGTAGAGCATCACGTGCTCGAAGATGAGCACCGGATCGGGGTCGCGGATGGCGGCGAGCAGCATGCCGCGCGCGTCGGCGACGGTGCCCGGGGCGAGCACGCGCAGGCCGGGCACGTGCGCGTACCAGCCCTCGAGGCTGTGGCTGTGCTGGGCGGCGAGCTGTCGCCCGGCGCCGGTGGCCATGCGGATCACCAGCGGCACCGCGAGCTGTCCGCCCGACATGTGGCGCAGGGTGGCGGCGTTGTTCACCACCTGGTCGAGCGCCAGCAAGCTGAAGTTGACGGTCATCACCTCGACGATCGGTCGCATCCCGGCGATGGCGGCGCCGATGCCCGCGCCCACGAAGGCGCTCTCGGACAGGGGGGTGTCACGCAGCCGCTCGGGCCCGAACTCGGCGAGCAAGCCCTTCGTGACGGCATAGCAGCCGCCGTAGTGCGCCACGTCTTCCCCCATCAGGAAGGCGCGCGGCTCCTCGGCGAGCACCTGGCGGATCGCGGCCTTGCAGGCCTCGCGGTAGGTGCTGCGCGCCGGGGCACCGGACGGCGCCGGCGGGGCGGGAGGCAGCGACTCGCGGGCGCACACGTGGCGGGCGAGGTTCTCCAGCGGCTCCCACGTGCCCGCCTCGGCGAAGGCCACGGCAGCGGCTAGCTCGGCCTCCACCTCGGCGGCGGCGGTGGCCAGGTCGTCCTCGCCGAGCAGCCCCCCTTCCCGCATCGCCACCGCGAAGAGGCGGATCGGGTCGCGCTCGGTCCACCGCGCCACCTCGGCCTTGTCGCGATACAGCTGGGCGTCGAACATCGAGTGCGCGCGGAAACGGTAGGTGTGACACTCGACCAGCCGGGGCCCCTGGCCCGTCCTTGCCCCCTCGGCCGCGCGCCGGACGCAGGCCTCGACCGCGAGCACGTCCATCCCGTCGACGGCCTCGGCCTCCACCCGGTAGCTGTGGGCGTGGGCCACCACGCTGCGCTCGGCCTCGCTGATCGCCAGCGCCGTGCCCATCGCGTAGAGGTTGTTCTCGCAGATGAACACCACCGGGAGCTGCCACAAGGAGGCGAGGTTGAGCGACTCGTGGAACTCGCCCTCGGCCACCGCCCCCTCGCCGAAGAAGCAGAAGGCCACGCCGCCGCTCTCGCGCAGCTTCTCGGCGAGGCCGATACCCACCGCCAGCGGCAGGTGACCCGCCACGATGGCGTTGCCCCCGAGGAAACCCCGCTCGGCGTCGAACACGTGCATCGAGCCGCCGCGTCCGCCGGAGCACCCTTCCTGCTTCCCATACATCTCCGCCATCAGCCGATCGGCCGGCACGCCGCGGGCGAGCGCGTGCCCGTGCTCGCGGTAGGTGGCGAGCACCTGGTCGCCCGGCTGGGCGGCCTGCATCGCCCCCACCGCCACCGCCTCCTCCCCCACGTACAGGTGAAGGAAACCCCGGATCTTCTCGGCCTGGTAGAGCTCGGCGCAGCGCTCCTCGAAGCGCCGGATGCGCAACATCTCCTGGTAGAGGTGCCGCGCGTGGGCGGAGGAGGGGATCACGACGCCTCCAGCGTCGAGGTGTCGCCCTCGGGGAGGCCCAGCTCCCGCGCCCGGAGCAGGCGCCGCAGGATCTTGCCGCTGCGGGTCTTCGGGAGGCCATCGACAAAGGCGATCTCGCGCGGGGCGATCGCCGCCCCGAGCCGGACGCGAGCATGCCCGAGAATCGAGCGTCGCGTGCCCTCGGACGCGTCCTGTCCCGGCTTGAGCGCCACGTAGGCCTTGATCGTCTCCCCGGCCACCGGGTCGGGCAGGCCCACCGCCGCCGCCTCGGCCACCGCCGGGTGCTCCATGAGCACGCTCTCCACCTCGAAGGGGCCCACGAGGTGCCCGGCCGTCTTGATCACGTCGTCGGCGCGCCCCACGAACCAGTAGTAGCCGTCGCCGTCGACGCGGACGACGTCGCCGCTCATGTACCACTCGCCCACGAAACAGCGCGCGTAACGCTCGGGATCGCCGAGGTAGGCGCGGAACATGCTCGGCCAGCCCACGCGGATGGCGAGCTCGCCCTGCTCGCCCGGGGCCACGGGCTCGACACCGGACTCGGTGCGCTGCACGGCAGCCGCCTCGATACCCGGCAGGGGTCGTCCCATGGAGCCGGGGCGGATCTCGGTGCCCGCGAAATTGGCCACGAGGATGCCTCCGGTCTCCGTCTGCCACCAGTTGTCGTGGATGGGGAGGCCGAAGGCCTCGCGTCCCCAGCGCACCGCCTCGGGGTTGAGCGGCTCGCCCACGCTGGCAATGAAGCGGAGCGCGGGAAAAGCTTGTTCGCGGGCCAGCTCGGCGCCGGCGCGCATCATCATCCGCACCGCCGTGGGCGCGGTGTACCACACGCTCACCGCCTCCTCGCGCAGCAGGCGATACCAGGCGGTGGCGTCGAAGTCACCGTCGTAGACCACGCTGGTGATGCCGTGGACGAGCGGGGCGACGATGCCGTAGCTGGTGCCCGTCACCCAGCCGGGGTCGGCGGTACACCAGAAGATGTCGCCCGGGTGCAGGTCGAGCGCGTAGTAGGCGCTCGCGTGGTGGTGGATCACCGCCTCGTGCACGTGCAGGGCGCCCTTGGGCCTGCCGGTGGTTCCGCTGGTGAAGTGCAACAGGGCGGGGGTGTCCGGCGGCGTGGGCGGGATGCGGTAGTGGTCACTCGCGGCGGCACAAAGGGTGTCGAAGTGATCGACGCCCTCGCCGCCCACGAAGATGACGTGCTGGAGATCGGGGAGTTCGGCGCGGATCGGCGCCACCTTCTTCGCGTAGAGCGCCGCCGTGGTGACCAGCACGCGGCCGTTTCCGAGCGACAGGCGCTGGCGAATGGGATCGGGCCCGAAGGCCGAGAACAGCGAGCACACCACCGACTGCGCCTTGAGGGCGCCCATCACCGCGATGTACAGCTCGGGCAACCGGGGAAGGAGCATGAACACCCGGTCGCCGGGCTCCACGCCGAGCCCGAGGAGAGCGTTCGCGAAGCGGTTGGAGGCGAGCGAGAGGTCGCGGAAGCTCAGGTCTCGGCGCTCGCCCTGGGCGCCACGCCAGCGGATGGCCACGGAATCGGCGCCGGGGCCGCGCGCGTGGCGGTCGACGGCCTCGTGGGCGATGTGGAGCCCCCCGGCGGGGTTGCCCTCGAGCCGCGCGCGGGCCTCGGCCCAGGAGAAGCGGGCGCGCTCGGCGGCGTAGTCGGCGAGGTTGGGGGGATCGGCGGCCATGGGCACCTCTCTCCCGTGCCGGAGCAATCAGCGGGCCAACCGGAGAACGCCGATTTTCGACGGCACCTGTGCGAGATAGCGCACGTCCCTCGCGGGATCAGGCACCGAGCGCGCGCAGTTCGCCGGCCGCCGCGTACACCCGCAGCGGCAGGGCGTCGGTGACCACCGCCCCCGCCGAGAAGATGCGCGCCGGCCCCCCGGGCTCGATCGGGCGCTCGCGACGCTGGTGGGTGTGGCCGTGCAGCACCGCGACCGTGCGATGGGCGTGGAGCAGGCCCGTGACCTCGCGGTGGTTCAACAGGCCGTGTACCCACTGGTGCATCACCGCGAAGGGCGGGTGGTGCTGCGCGACGACCACCGGGCGACGGCGATGGTCACGCGCCACTCGGTCGACGAGGTCGAGCGCGCCCATTTCCACTCGGCCGCTCGACCGGACGAAGCTCTGGGGCACGGCGCTCGACACCGCCACCACGGCGCAGCCATCGAGCAACGTGACGGCGCCGTGGCGACTGGTGGCCGCCCAGGGCGACAGCGGCCCGTCGAGGGCCTCGTCCCAGCCGAGGCCGTAGGCGTCGTGATTGCCGGGGACGAGCGTGACGCGCGCCGGGTCGATACCGCTGCCGTGGAGCACTTCGGCGAGCACCTCGTACTGCGAGAGCGCGCCGTCCTCGGTGAGGTCGCCGGTGATGACGAGCTGGTCGAAACCCTCGCGGCGGGCCTCCACCAGCGCGGCGCTGGCGCGGGCGCGGCGCTGCTCGTAGTCGAGCGCGCGCTTGAGGCTAAGGTAGTTCACCCGCAGCCAGGCCTGTCCCCGGCGAGCGCGGATGGCGGGCTCCAGGAGGTGGAAGTCCGATAGGTGCGCGATGCGGGTCACGGCGCAAAGGGGTACGCGCGGCGTGTCTCGGTCATGTCACGGGGGCGCCGAGGAGTGGTCAGGCTGGGGCGATTCAGCCCTCGGCGCGAAGGCGGCCGACGTCGCGCCAAGAATGTCAAGAAAGTGTCAAGACCAGCGACCAGCGACCAGCGACCAGCGACCAGCGACGCGCTATCGTGGCAAAGCTAACGGAGCAATCCCAGTGTCCACTCGATCCGGCCAGCCCCAGAGTCGCGTCACCGTCGTCCCCGTCGCGGACCGCGTTCGCCTGCAGACTGCGGGCGGCGACTCGAACACCGACGTCATCCTCGCCGTCGACCTCCCGGAGATCGCGAACTGGGGTCCGCACACGCTCACCGTCACCCCGCACACCAAGCTGGAGTCGAAGACGGCCAACTTCCGGTGGAAGGCCGTCCTGTACACATCCATCGATGGGATCGAGTGGACGAGCACGCCGGAGAACCTCTTCGCCTACAGCACTGCCACATCTTACGTTATCCAGCCCGACTTCACCGACAAGAGCAAGCTCGGTCTGTTCATTCGCGTGGCGCTCGTGTGCTCCCCCGCGACCGGAAGCGCCATCGAGTCGGGGGTGGTGACACTGGCGCTCGCCTTCGAGTTCCGGAGCTAGCGGTGACCCGGGGCTTCGACTGGTCACGCGCCCCGCTGCGAGGCGTCCCGCGCGGCCCGCTGCCAGCCCCGGCGGGATGCGGCTGCGGACGTGGGGAGGCCGACGCCGAGGGGTACGCCCGACCGCTGTTGCCGGATGAGCAACGGTTCCTCGACGCCTCGCGCGCAGCGGGACGCGCGAAGCTGCCGCGACGGTCCACCACCCCGCGGCGAAGAGACACCGCAGTTGATTCCTCCGTGGTCGGAAGCCCTCTGCTTGGCGGGGGAATGCCCGCGCTCGCTCCGGAGATTGGCTGGGAGGCCACGGAGTTTTGCTACCTCGACCCGGACTTCTCGGACTCGGGGGAGTTCATCATCGCGAAGGCGATGTCGCAGATCAACGAGAACATCGACATCGTGGAGGACTTCTTCGACCGGTACATCAACGTGCTCGGGGCCAAGGTCTCGGGCGCCTGCGTGGTGAACCTGTTGACCGCCGCGAGTGCCTTCGCCGGATACTTGCACTTCGAGCGTGTCGATCGAAGGGGCAATCCGTGCAACGGTTTGAAGAACTGGTATGGCTGCACCGTGCCAGGCGCGGTCGTGATCCAACTCGCGCAGCAGTTCGTCAAGGCGGTGTACAACTCGCGCGCCGCAGAATCGTGCGGCTCGGGGGACGGCGCGTGTGCCTGCGTGACTGCGGAGCTTGCGGCGATGATCGTGCACGAGACGTGCCACTCCTGCCTGCTCGACGAGATCCCCGCCTACCTGCTCACGGCGCACTACAAGTACGAGTTCGCCTCGAGGAACGGCTACACGTCGTCGTGTTGCACCGGGCACCGGGTGATGGCTTGGAACGAGCGGGTGTGGACCGAGGCCCGGGCGCAGTCGGTTGCAAATATGCCCTCGATCAATCAGAACGCCGGGGAGTGGAGGCTCGCGTCATGCTGAGAGCGGAATGCGTAAGTGCGCTGACTCTCATCGGCATGGCCACGGCCTGTGGCGGCTCGGAGTGCGCCGACAAATACGACGGCGACTGGGTGAGCACCGACGGAAGCGGCCTGTACATCTACTGCGAGTGCGAATCTGGTGACACGGGCGACAGCGCCGGCGGTGCTGGAACGGCGACCTGCTACTCGTCCGAGGACGAGCCCCCGACGTGCTTCGGGACGCATTTGTTCGGTCGCGTGAATCTCTCCACGAACCCAATTGAGCTCGTCAACACCGACGCCGGGAACCCGTACAGCTACACCCTGTCCGACGACCAGCGAACAGCCCTCCGCGAGACTTGCGGCGTCGAGTAGTGTGATGTCAGCCCTCGGCGCGGCCGCAGCTCAGCGAGCTGGGATCGCGGTCGAGCGCCGGGATGGCGAAGTCGATCATCACGCAACCGGCATGAGGATCGACGGCGTGCGCCGCCGAGACACCCCGGCCATTCTCGTCGAAGATCACCAGCGGGTGAGCGGAGCGGCCCCCCGCCGAGACGAGGAACGAGCGTCCCACGCGGCCCCGGGCCGGCACGAAGATCGCACGGCTACTCCCCGGCACCCGGAAGGGGACCACGCACACCTCGTCGACCCTGGGAGACAGGATGATGGTGGCCTCGCCGCGGCAGGCCTGGCCGGTGGCGCACCGGGCGGTGCATGGCCCCTCCCAGGCCACCCGATCGCCCGCGCGCTCGCGCCAGCCGCGGAACTGGCGACGCACGGCGAGACCGACGAGGGCGGCAAGATCGGGCGCGACGGGCGCGGCGCCCCCGCCAAACAGCGCGTGGATGCGACCCGCGAGATCCAGGAACCGGCGCCGATCGTCCTGCCCGGAGAGCCAGCCGCCCCTCAGCTCCCACCTGAAGTAGGGACGCAGCGCGCCGCGCCCGTGAGAAGCAAACCAGCTCTCAGCCTCGATGAAGTCGGCCACGCTCGCGCCGAGGTCGAGGGCGACCGCCGCGCTGTTGATGTCGGTGACGTCACCGCGCCAGGCGGCACCGAGCAAGCCCACGAGCGCGACGGGTCCCACGGGTTCCAGTAGTTCGAACCAGTCCTCGGCACGAGTTCCGTTGAGACCAAGCAGGGGATCGCCGTGCGGGAGGCGACGCGCCGCGCGGAGCAGCTCGGCCGCGAGCGCCGACTTGCCATGCTCGTGCATGGACATATTGTCGCACCTGTGCATCGTGAGCACAAGCTGATTCTAGGCCTACGGCGGTAACACACCGTTGCGCAGCTGGGTCACCACCGCGCGGGGCAGTGGTCGCCCTCGGCCAGCCACGCGTCGACGGCCGCGGCCCGGTCGAAGAGGAACTCCCGCAGGCTCGCCACCGCCTCGGCGTGGTCGCGCGCGCTCACCCAGGCGCGGGGGTCGTCGGCCCAGGCCTGTTCGATCTGGGCCGCCCACTCGTCGACCTGCGAGGCCATCAGCTCGGGGTCGTAGGCCTCGCGCGCCGCCGCCACCTTCTCGACGTACACCTCGCACCACTCGGGATCGGCGAGGACAATCTCGAAGAGGACCTCCTTGCGCCAGCCGGTGTGCTCCCAGGTGATGGGGTCGGCGTCGACCACGCCCGACCACACGGGTGAACCGTCGGTGTAGGCCGAGTCGCCAAAGCTGATGTCGAGGTCGTAGGGCAGGTACAGGAAGCCGCGGGCTGGGTGGTCGTAGAGGTAGTAGTTGATCTCGACGCCCGCCCAGTAGTTGTCGAGCGCCGGGATCACCGCCTCGGCGGCCCACTCGGACGTGGCCTCGTCGAGGTCGACCAGCGCGGCGATCTCGTCGACCGTCGTGGCGGACCTGAGCGCCTGCAAGCGACTGGTGTCGCCCACGTCCTCGTTGGTCTTCAGTTCGCTGCCGCCCTGGTAGAGGTTGCCACTCGGATCCTCGAAGTGCCGCTCCAGGTACTCGTGGTCGAGCCGCTCGAGGTTGGCGTAGAGGCTGTAGTACTCGCCGTCGACGTTGACGCGCGCGTTGTTGACACACGAGTAGGGCAGGCCAAGGCGCTGGAACAGGGGGTGGGCGAGGCGCTCGTGGAGCAGCGTGTGGTCGTACCAGGGGGCGTCGAACACGAGCTTGCGCAGGCCGTGGAAGCGCGCGTCGGGGTCGACCTCGTTGAAGGACACGACGAACTGGAGCTTGTCGCAACTCCAGGACCAGTTGCCCTTGAGCCGCACCATCGCGGAAACGGTCTCGTCGTTCCAGGTGAAGTCGACAGCGTGGTAGGCCTGGGAGCCGCTGTGGCAGGCGCTCACGAGGTCGTCGAAGCCGCCGGGAGGGAAGTCGAGATCGACGGTGGGCAGCTCGTCCTGGTCGTAGATGGAGGCGCAGTCTTGCGGCCAGGCCTCGGGCTCCTCGCCGTCGCCAGTGTCGTCGGGCTCCTCCGAGGTGTCGGTGCCGGGGACGGTCTCCGCGCTGTCGGCGCCCGGGTCGGCCGTGCCCGGCGTGTCGGTGCCGAGGTCGATGGTGCCGGGGGTGCAGGCGACGAGGAGGAGCACGAGGCCACGAGCGTAGCCGGCGTGCTAAGTGGC